>NZ_QXCO01000013.1:0-150352 GCF_003458115.1 Bacillus sp. ISO11
AGCAACTAACGAACATTAGACAGACGGCACGAACAAGCCGTAAAAACGAAAAGAATCTACACACTTGGTCATTCCATCGTTTAGCACAATTCATCGAGTACAAAGCGACATTAGTTGGCATAAAGGTCGAATATGTGAATCCTTCTTATACAAGTCAAACATGTCCGAAATGTTCTGAAAAGAACAAGGCGCAAGACAGAAAATACAAGTGTCAATGTGGGTTTGAGAAACATCGTGATATCGTTGGGGCGATGAATATCCGCTACGCAACTGTGATTGGCGGTAATAGTCAATCAGCCTAAGAACCTATATGGTCTGTCTTAGGAGGGGTGATGGCACACCCTCATCTTGAAGGCTGTTCAAAACAGAAATGGACTGCGAATGCTTAGTCATTCAAGAATCCCATCCGTTACACCGCAAGGTATAGGACTTGCGGCTTTAGCCGTGGGAGTGTCAAAAGTGAGGTGTATTTAATGTCCGTAAGTAAAGTGAAGATTGCAAGGGTTGAAAAAGGTCTGATCCAACAAGGGTTGGTCGATATTGTAAATGTTACACGACATAACATTAGTATTATTGAAAGTAATAATTATAACCCTTCTTTAAACCTTTGCATTCATATAGCTAAAACATTAGATAAAAGTTTAGATAAATTATTTTGGGAGGAATTTTAAAGTGGAAAAACTAAAAAAATGGTTTTCACTCAGTACACATCCAGATGAAAGAATTCAACAAATTGAAATGAAAATTTGGGCTCAATCTGGAATTATTGTCCTATTTATAGCTTTTGTTGATCTTATAATAAGAGGAGCATATCTACACCGTCCATTTTTAGAATGGGCTGCTTCATTAGCCATTATAATTTGTTATATGATATTCGTTGTTATTAAATCTATTCTAACTGGTGTCTATGAAACGGATATTAATAATAAAGAACAATTAAAAGAAAAATTAAAAGAAAAAATGAGTAATACCTTTATTTTTTGTTTTGTCGCAATAGGTGCTACCACATACAAATATAACTTACCTGAAGATTTCGTTGGATGGTTATCAGTAATAGCAAGATTTATTATACTTTTCGCTGTCCTATTTGGTATTCAATATCTTATTACAGTATTAGCATGGAAGAAATCAAATAAAATTTAATAAGTATAGACAAAAAAGCTTATCTTTTAGCACTTAATGATAAGCTTTTTATTATTTTTTCATCTTTTTGCAAAAACTAGCTGTATATAAATAAATACTACGTTTATAAATAAGGGGGTATCATCTAATATATATTGGATGATACTTTTTTGTTTTATGAACAAAAAGGTATTGAAAGAGTCCTGATATGAATATCAGGACTCTTTCAATGTATATAATTATTTCACTGCCTCTTTTAATTCTTTTCCAGCCTTAAAAGCAGGTGCTTTTGAAGCTGCGATTTGCATTTCTTCACCTGTTTGTGGGTTACGTCCTGTACGTGCAGATCTTTCACGTACTTCAAATGTACCAAAGCCAAGAATCTGTACTTTCTCTCCATTTGCTAACGCATTTGTTATTGTATCTAATAATGCTTGTGTTGCTGCTGCAGCATCTTTTTGTGTAAGTTCAGCTTTTTCTGCTACTACTTTTGTTAATTCTGTTTTATTCATTTTCTGCACCTCTTAATATGTAATTAGGTGACTATTATAACGTGTGTGTATTCATGACGCAATTATACTGTACTTAGAAAAAGCCATAGCAAGAGCAAGAGGACAATGTCTGTGTAAAAGGCATAAGGAGGATATTAATTATCGCTTTAAACTCTGTTCATATTTCTTTACATCTTCCAGAGTTTTAAATGTTAACACATCAAAAACTCCTTTTTCATTCCCACATACAACAACAAAACCATCTGTTGCTTCCAGAACTCTACCGACGCCGCCATCTGTAAGTGAAATATTGGTGAGATGTTTTACGTTCAGTTTTTCTTCTTTTTGAATGTAAGTAGTTATGGGTGTTCCTACAGGAAATGCGTCTGTGATCTCTTTTGTTGTATATGTGCCATCATCTACTGATTGAGTTTTAGTTGTAATGGAATTAGTTTGAGTGGCACATCCTGTTGAACATATTAAAAGAATGCCAGTAATCATACTTACACATGCTGTTTTTACCATTCACAAAATCCTCCTATAACTGTTCGTATCGTCAACCTATTTAAGGTAACAAATTATATATACGAAGTTTGTTGGTTTATGTGAGTCGTAAATCAACAAAGATACAGGTATTTTGCCAGAATGTGTTTCAAACAAAAGAAAGGACACCCAAAGGTGCCTTACTGCGACTGGCACCAGCGTAATATGGTATTGGGTGCCAACCCGAGTATTATTTTGCCACATTAAGTAATTTTGGTTGTTGAGAAATATAATTCAAATCTATATGTTGTTTACTTTTGCTTCGTTAGATTTTTTGTAGTGGATTCTTCAATCTGTTCAGGTTTAATTTTAATTTCAGGGGTTATTGCTATTTTGCTATCCGGTTGCACATAATAACGGTATTTTTTGCACCAGAACAAAAAAGTTATTAAATGTAAAAAAGTTAAAAGTCGAAACGTATGTTATTATTATATTGAGAATTATAAATTAAAGGTGGCATCTGGAAGGGAATAGTTAAAAATGAAAACAATAAAGGGGAAGTTATCTTTTAGCATTGATATTATAGGTTGTATCCTTTGCATTATAATGTTTATTATAAGTCTTGTTAATTTTAGAACATGGGTACACCCATTTTTATTCCTTATCTTCGGACTAATTTTCTTCATTAATATAGTAAATACCCGTAAGAGAAAAGGGCGTAATTCAAATTAAAATAAAATTGTATCCGTATAACCAAAAAACGCTATTCTTTTTGTAGAGATATACAGAGAGGATGGCATTTTTTATAATTTTTTTTGTTTCAAGATGAACTTCAATGATTTGCTGAGGGATTATATCAATATTTTCCTCCTTCACTTTTAGAACAGCTTGCTAGAGGGGGAGATTTTGTTTAAAGAAAGGGAGCTTTTGCGATGTTACCTAATTATATAAAAATAGCTCATGAGATAGCCAAAAAAGCCCATGCTGGACAAGTAGATAAAGCAGGTATGGATTATATCAAACACCCTGAGGCAGTTGCTAGATTTGTAAATACGGCCGAAGAGAAAGCTACTGCTTATTTGCATGATGTTCTTGAAGATACTGAGATAACAGCTGCTGATTTATTAAGTGCTGGTATACCTTATAACGTGGTTGAGGCAGTGCAGGTACTGACAAAAGAGAAATACACGCCTTATTTTGAGTATCTGAGCAGAGTAAAAGAAAATTCTCTTGCCCGCACAGTTAAACTTGCAGACTTAAAACATAATTCTGATCGCTCAAGACTAGCTAGGATAACAGATAAAGACCTAAAACGATTGGAGAAGTATCGCAAAGCGATTCAGTTTTTAGGGGAATAAAAGAAACAGCAACTTCTTAAGTGACAATTTCTTATAATACTAGTTGTTTAAAGAAACTCCTTCTTGCAATGTTTTAAGGCATGTAAGAACAATTCTCTGGTTGTTAAAAAATAAAAAAATAAGAGACGATATTCTAAAGGAGTCTAGAATATCGTCTCTTATTATAAGCCTTAAAACGTTAATTCAGGAATATGTAAATGGTTTTTTAATAAGTTCCAAGTCTCATCTAGAATGGGTTTTGGTGGTATGTAAATAATTGTTCCATCCCGACCTCTTGTTAAAATAACTCTATATGCATTGAGTTTAATTTGGAATGGATCTTCAACACCCCATTGATAGTGTTGCCCCTTCCAAGTCCCATTTTGTAGATATAGATCATCATCCCAATGAACAAGCGTCATATCTAGTTCAAGTCCCTGTGTTTGGAATTCAGTTGAGCTGTAGTTGAGCGCTCTACAATAGTATTGGGATTCGGCATAGTTAAAGTATTGAGCGATCTTACTAGGGCGTTCATATCGTTCACCTCTTGGTAGAACAGGGACTTCTTTTTGATGATCAGCGCCACCAGCACAGACAACGCCAACTGTTTTTGTATCATCCTGATAAAGCTGATGTAAAGTGTGTTTGGCTTTGGCTAAATCACGCGTAATAAAAAGTTGATAATGTTCTTTTGGTAGCTTATGAATAAGCTGTTTTGTTTGTTCAAAATTAGCATCTAATAAGGTATTAATAATTTTATAGTATTTTAAAGCTGCATGAGCACGGAAAGATGAGTTTAAATGTAGCTGAGAATGTGTTCTATAATGTGCTGCATTTGTGAATATAGAATTAGAATGTTTAGAGTGAACAGTCACGTTTTTTCCAGCGATCGCATGATTCCACAGGGCGAGACCGCCTTCTTCTCCAGAATAGATCTCCTGTCCGTCTCCGATTAAGCCAATTGTTACACTCCACGGTTTATTGTTTGTTGTAACATTCATTATAATATCTGGTTCACTTAAGTTTTGAACTTCTCGATTTCTTCGAGTGAGTGATTGATCGACTTTTTTTGTATCCCATGCTCGTTGGGCCTCATCAAAAATGATTATTTGTTCTTTTGGAATCATTCTCTTTTCGAGAAAATCCATTTTATAGCCATATAGACCTTGTACGAAGGTTCTATTTTTCAACGTATCTTGTAATACGTCTACTAATGGGCCGTTACCAGATAAATAAACTGCATTTTTCATCTCGTGTGCAATGGTCAGACCTAAATATGTTTTACCTGCTCCCGGCTCACCAGATACTAAAATGAGATGATGGGTATTTGTACGTTGAGCTTCTTCAATAATTGAGCGTACAGTTTGTTGTACTTCTGGAAAGTTACTGCTTGATACAGCTTTAATGTCAGGGAGCGGTTCATTATTTAAAATGGATCGAGCAGCTTCTAGCATAGAAGGTGAGGGTTCATAGACACCATCGATTATTTCCTCTAGCGTCAAAGTTGGTACTTTTGTTTTATTGATGATTCGTTTAAGAATGCTTTCCAATCCATCAACAGTGGAGAGGGTTACTTGATATTCTTTTTGGAAAACCCAGCGTTCACCTTCATAGTTTGTAAGCAGCAAAACACCTATGACTTGCATGTTAGATTGTTGAATAGCTGAGTGATAATGTTCAAGATCACGCATATAAAGAGATGTTTGGATATATTCAGAAGGTGAAACGCTATTATAACTTTTACATTCGAGGACTATCAGATAACCATTGATCAGTAAAAGTACATCTGGGCGACGACCGCCTCCGCGTAAAATCTCATATTCAAAAATAAGTGATGCATCTAAATTAGAAAATCGATTAAATAAATCTTGTAGTTTATTATAACTATCAATCCATGCTCTCTTTTGAGAATCTATTTTTGGATCATTTGTATTGTTTTTATAAACATGAGCTAACAATTGTTTAATAAAAAACTGTACATCTAATTGCTTAAATTGTTCAATAGTTCCAGCCCAGCCATAGTTCAAGATAAAGGCCCCCTTGAAGTGTAGTAGGATATATGTATATTTCTATTATACGAAATGATATAACTAGTTTGGAATAAGAAAAGAGTTAAGTCGTATTTTTTCTGGGTAATTTTGTGGTAATAAAAGATTTTCTTTATATGTTGAGGGTTATTGATAACAAAAGAATTGATTTAGATGAAGATATTTTATGTTTAAACATAGTTTCTTAACTAGATCACGAAATCATATTATTAACCAATTATCACTTTTAAATAAAGTCACTATGTTTTGAAAAAGATGCGATAAAATATAAAAAGGAAATGGACCATTTGTTAAAAAGATCAATTTCCTTTTTACGATTTAAATATATTTAAATTTTATTATAAAAGAACCTAAATCATAGCCTGTTTTTATTATTGCTATAGCTGAAATTATAGCTAATGGGTATTTAATAGATGATTTGTTGAGAAATTCCTTTATGTTTTTCATGTTGTAGACCTCCATTGTATTGATATTATTAATATATATAGTATCACAAACATAGTGGTTAAAAGCCATTATATTTATCCCAATTAAATATAATGTGAAGAAGGGTACTTAAATTGACGGAGAACGAAACAAAATAATGGGTAACAAAACGATCAAATTTTTTATAAAAATTGCATACTATTTTACAAAAAAGAATCCATTTTGAACAAGCTTATGTCAGATTCTTCTTATTTATCATATAATATGTGTTTGTGTTACTATTACTATTTAATAAAGTTGTATTCTTTATTAAATAGAAGTATCGTTTATAAAAATTGTACTGTTTTCAGTCCTTTTTATTTTCAAGTTAATGTGATATATTCATAACATAAAGAGCGAAATATATCACATGGAGGTTTTTATGAAAAATAAATTGTCTTATTTAGGATTTCTCGGTTTTTTGGGTTTTTTAGGTCCGTTTACACTTTTAGGCAATATTTCATGGGCATATTATTTTTTCGGTTTCTTTTTCTTTTTCGCATATGCAAAAGTAGTACCAGATGAGCTTTTTATGCTACATGTTCGTATCGCTGCTACAAGGGCTTTTTTCGTAGCAGTAGTACTAGGAAGTATATTACTTTTGAGTGTTTTTATATTAGAAAATTTACATATAATTCGGTTATTCGTTATAATTTCATTTTCCATACCTTTAGGCACATTTATAATTAATTTAGAAATATTTGAGCGCAGAGAAAAGAAAGGAATGCAAGATGCCACTTAAGACTAGAATGAAAGAATATAGAGTAAAGCTAAATATGTCGCAAGAAGATTTAGCCAAGGAGGTTGGTGTTAGAAGAGAAACAATTGGCAATCTCGAAAATGGAAAATATAATCCTTCCTTCAAACTTACTTATGATATTGCGAAGGTTTTAAAAGCACCTCTTGAAGTTCTGTTTTGGTTTGAAGAATAGTTCATGTATGAGTAAATGATTATGATAGATATGTTCATGAGTTTTGAACAATCTTTTTTATAAAAACTAAATGCAGATTTCTAACAAGACTCCATTTTGATTAAACCTTTTTCAAAGTGGAGTCTTTTTGTTTACCATAAACTATGGGTTTGTGGTTTTTTGTTTAAATTTCATTACAAATCAACATTAATTTGCGAATACCTGGTTTGTAGATAAAAGAGAGCCGCAAACATCTGTATGCAATATATAAAAGGTGCCAATTCTATTGTTAATAATGGAGATTGATAGCTCCTCTACGTTCACTTTTATAGAAGAGGGGAGATGAAATAAGCTAAGATACAGCTGTTTTAGTAGATTTGCTTTATTTTTCAATTAATTTGAATGCAGGTGATAATTTGTTAAATACACTATGTTGTTCATTTCCTTCTTGGTTCATACCTGCCTGATAAGATGAAAATCCTTTATACGTTTTTCTTTTCCATTGCCATAAGCCATTACTTTGATCGAATTCACCATAGTAATGATTGTAATCAAGTTTGTTCCCAGTGTTTTTATTAAAATTATTGCTAATAAAAATACGGCTATTACTTGCATAGATTTGGTTATTGGTAATTACATTGTTCCGAGTATCGTAATTTAATTCGATTTGGCCACTCTCTTGATCTTTTGTATCATTTTTATAAATTACATTGTTCGTAATTGTGTTATTTTCTGCATATCCTTGCTGACTATCATATCCACCAATTGCAATGCCACTCATGATATTATTGGATATCGTATTGTTTCTAACCGTAATTTGGCTTGCACTTTTTCCTGCATGTTCGCTAGCTACTTCAATACCGAGGTCGTTTTCATAGCTTTGATTTTGCTCAATGATAATTTCCTTCCCACCATCCACGTAAATACCATCAGCGGAATATTCATTATAACTCGTATTATTGATGGATGAATTGAGATGGACAATGTTATTACGAACAACTCCATTTCGTGCCTGATCTAAAGCAGCTACTGGGGATACGCCTTCATGTCCAATTAGAACAATTCCGATGTTGTTGTTATCATGCACTTTGTTATTGGTAACTTCAAAAGAATCTACATTTCCATTCACAGCAATTGCTTCACTCAATCCTAATTTCAAATTTGCTACTTCGTTATTATCAATGACAATATGATTTAAATTATTTTGTGCACTAGATGAAGTACCGTATACAGCAATACCGTGTGCATTTCCATCCTTAACATTTGCTTCAATGTGGTGAATATAATTATTTCTAATATCAATGTAACTTCCTGTTCCAGAGATATAAATACCAATAGGGGTTTCGTTAACTTTCGTTGACTTTAAGTTACGAAATTCTAATCCTTTTACTTGAATATAGTTTTTGTCTTCTATTGTAAATAACCCATCATCTTCTAACTTGACATTAGAACCATCAAGAATGACTTTTTCATCTTGGTAATTTTGAAAAGTAATGGGTGCGCCTGAGACACCAGAATGAGCGACACGAACTTTTTGTTTATAAACTCCGCCTCTTATGTAGATTGTACTTCCTTCTTTCGCGACATTAGCAGCTTTTTGAATGGTAGCGAAAGGTTGATCTAATGTGCCAGGATTGAGGTCATTTCCTGTTGGAGATACATAGTAGTTTGTAACAGAAATTACATTGCTATTGGATTGTGCAATGGTAGAGGCAGGGAGTGTGAAAATTAACATACTGAAAGAAAGTATAAAGATAAAAAGAAATTTTTTTAATAAGGGAAATAAGGTTTGATATTTCATCATGATCCTCCTTCTTTTTTTAGGCATTCCTTCTCAACTATATAGTTAAAACTGATGATTTATATCTTGTTTCAATAAAAAAAGACCTGGAACTGAATTCCGGGTCAAAGGACATCAACCACCGTGGTCTCCGTCTGCCATCATACTTTGAACGATTTTTATTACGTGACTATCTGTTTGAGATGTATTTCCTAATGTAAACATTAGAGCAGCAGCAATACTCATCACTGTAATTAGCTTTTTCATTTTAAAGCTTCTTTCGAATCGGCTTTTTTCTTAGCTTGAATTGCTTTATAGAAGTATGTACCTGCTTTGGCATGCTGGCCTTGTTCGAAAATCTTTTCTGCTAAAGCATTACAGCATTCATAGATATACTCATATAAATCTTCTCGTTCAAAGTATTCAATTCCTACAAGAGCCGTAGCTTCTAATTTCTCAGCGGGTTGATGCCATTTCTAAAATATTCTCCGTATAATACTCCCCTTGTGTTGAATTGAGAGTCGTTACAAACTATGTTTAGTAAGAACATTGAACTATCTATTTTTTTAATTATAATAATATTATATATAGATATATAATATTAAAAAATTCATTTCAAAAGGGTGGTAATTCAAATTGAATTTAGGACTAATTGTTGGTATTCTGCTAATACTTGTTTTTGTATGGGTTATAATATCAGGGATTCGTAACGGAGACGCTACTATCTCACAAATGTTTGGAAGTGTAATTTGTATTTTTGTATTAATTTGGCTAACTAAAGGTTGCGTACCTATATCAAAAGAATCGTATGAAGAACAAATTGTATCTAATGTTGAAGGCTTCCAACATGATGCTATACAATTTCAAAAAGCTATTGAAAACTCCTTTAACTACTATGAAAAGGGTAATGTAGTGTATTCGAAAGAAGAAGCAAATACTATATTAACAGATATACTTAATATTCAGGACACTGTAAAAAATCTAGAAGAATCACAAAGAGAAATCAAAAAGATGAAAATACCTGATGAATACAATTCCGCCCATACAGATTTGGAAATAGCTACGCGTTACCTTGTATTAGCAGCAAAAGCTATTAGTTTGTTTAAAGAAACAAACGACCCTGAATCTCTAAATAAGGCACATGAGTATCTTAATCAGTACAGTGCCAACATAGAAACCGCAGTTATTGAGTTTAAAAAAGTAAATGATATAGATATTATAAAAAAATAACACATATTAAAACGATTATGTTCTCTAATTTGTGGGCGGAAAATACACACCGCTTTTTTTTTATGTTCAACATTTAAGGACATTCTATTCAATGCTCTAAGTATGTTGTTTTTGCTGATTTAATAATTTAAGAAATTTTTAAGACAATACATGTATGTGAAACTTAAAGATTAGTTGTTGTCAATCTATTAATTTGTTTCATATTCGTACAAACTGGAATATTTTTAAACGGGAGCTTTATAAAATTACTGATTGAATAGATGAGAGGGAGAGTGGTGGCACAAATTAAAGAATGGGGACTAGCAAACCCAAAACGATCTGCATATTAAATTATAATAAAGCTTACTAATATCGATACATTATAGGTTAAAGTTAATAATAAATATATCGTTTTATAATAATGTAATATTTATTGTATTTATGACATAGTTAAATAGTTTTCTAATTGTAAACAAAGAATTTCTTAACTCATAGCTTCATAGAAATTTTCTTTAGTTTATCAAATTATTATGAGAATATATAGGAATATAGGATACTCTCCCCTTAAAGTAGAATGTGTAAAAGACTGTGAGTAAACATGGATGTTACACTTCTAATTTGAGGGGATTTTATTAGGGATTATAATAAACCTGAATTTTTAATTTATTTAGACAGATTAGAATTTTTATTAACAGATGCTTTTTGAAAAATATTACAACGGATCTAATACAAGGTGAAATTCCTGGGTATTTAATCATTTTTCCCCTTCTTTTTATAAGCCTTCCTTCCCAACAATATAGTTTAAACTAACGACTTATATCTTGTATCAATAAAAAAGACCCAGGAATATATTCCGGGTCAAAGGACATCAACCACCATGGTCTCCGTCTGCCATCATACTTTGAACGACTTTTACTACGTGACTATCTGTTTGAGATGTAATTCCCAATGTAAATATTAGAGCAGTAGCAATACTCATCACTTTAATTAGCTTTTTCATTTTAAAGCTCCTTTCGCATCGGCTTTTTTCTTAGCTTGCATTGCTTTATAGAAGTATGTACCTGCTTTGGCATGCTGGCCTTGTTCAAAAATCTTTTCTGCTAAAGCATTACAGCATTCATAGATATACTCGTATAAATCTTCTCTTTCAAAGTATTCAATTCCTGCAAGAACGGTAGCTTCTAATTTCTCGGCAGGGACATTATTATTAATGTCTCTTAAAATTTTAAAGCGATGCTGATATTCTTCATTGTTTAGTTCTGTACAGAGTTGTAATCCTCTTTCAAATAAAGTATTAGCAGTTTCTTGGTTTCCTAGTTTAGAGTGTTCTCTGCCTTCGATGAAAATGGCTTTATAGTGGTTAGGTTTCTTTTCGGATACTTCAGAGAGGTAGCGAATAGCTAATTCAGACATATTTTGCCCTGCATATAATAATCCTAAATTATGACGAACCATTACAGTAAATTTTTCTTCTCCAATTTTTTGGAACAAATCCATTGCTTTTACAAGGTGTTCTTCGGCTAATGCCCATTCTCTTAAATTGGTACATGCCATGCCAAAAAGGTTTTCACAGAATCCTATATTTCGTTCATAGCCTTCATGTTTAGAGAATATTTCTTTTGCTTTGTTAACATACTTAATTGATTGGAGTGATTCGTAAATATCATAATGGAAAGCACCAATTTTATAGTAAAATTCAGCCTGCTCAATTTCATCAGATACCTCATTTAGAAGTTCTTCTGCCTTATCATAATTATTTCTTGCTATTGAATAGCTGCCTACAGTACTTGCATGAATTGCTTTAAAGAAGTGATAGTAGTAGGTTAATATATTATCATGTGGAATTTGAAAAGATTCTATTTTGTCGAAGCAATCCTTTGAAATATTTAAATTGTCTACTATATATTTATAACGAAAATCTAATAGAGAGTAATATAAGTGCAAGCTCTGATCCGAGACATCTTTCATTCTATTATCAATTTCTTCTTTTAGCTGGTGAGCATTATCAATGCGTCTCGCACGAATTTCAATATACCAATCATTTAACATATTAGCGACTACTTCATATTCTGTGACTAAAGTATCCATTGTATCCTCCTCATCCTATTGCAGTATATATATTAATAATAGCAGAATTTGGATATATTTTATCTAAAAATATAGAAAATTACAACTAATAAGGTCGCTATAAGTAAATTTATTTCTACATTTATATATTTTTAGAGCTTATTGGAAGATATATAAAAGGAAAAAAGATAAATAAGAAATATATATTATGGAGATCTAGTAAGTATCAGTTTATAAGATTTCCTGCTGTAAATACAAGAATATGTATAGAATGGATGTAATTTTAGAAAAGTTAAGGTTTTATAAACTATACTTTTCTTTTCTCACTTATTTTTCTCTTTGTGGGTGTTTTTAATTATGATAAATGCTGGACTAATTTTATATGCATTAGATCAGAAAAATACAAATTGAGACTTAAATAAAGAAGGCATAGTTTATAGAAATGAAGCTCCGATTCTTTTTGAAGAAGACAATAAGGTATATGAAGTGAGTAAATATATTATAGGTAGAACAATTTCAGGGATTATTTTTCTTACCGAGATAATAGTATTCATTTATAGTATATATTAGTATATTGTGTATATATGATTAAAAGTGTCAATTATACCTATATGTGTGTGTTATAGGCGGATCTGGAGGATAATTCTATACCTATATCTGTTAGACTAAGTGACCCTAATTTAAAATGTGAAAATGGAAAGGCGTATTTATTTGCTGAACACAAATAGATACGTATTATAAGTTTGCTTTTTTACTCAAAAGTATCTCTTATTATCGAATTTTATTAAGCCTGAAAGTAAAAGATACTTTTATGTATAGTAATAACATTTTAAAATTCATGCAGGTGATAGTATTTCTAGCTATTATTATCTTAACAGGGCTATCTGATTATAAGTATCTAGTTTGTAAAATCAAAATTTTAATATAAAATGCCACATCTCTTTCATTGCTTGAAGATACATATTTTTTCTTTTGGGTAACATCGATAATGAAGATAGGATAAAAGTATGGTAAGTATGAAGTAGTGTATGATCGGAATTGGGGCTAGGAGGTTATTTAGGAATTAATTAAACTACTTATATTTGGCTATACGAATTCAATAACTTTATTTTATAATTAAAATATCTAATTTAGTCTCGTTAAATTAATCCTAGTAATAATAAAATATAAAAAAGATAAAGGTGTTGAAACATGAGTGAATTACATAACTGTTTAATAACTGAACTTAGTAAATTAAAAGAGTCATCAAAGGAAGCGGTTGAAAATATAGAGTCTTTTGATCGTTTTAAGCAATATATGCATATCAAAAGAGAAGTGGAAGATAAACTTAAAGATGTAATAGAAAAAAGTATTGTTTCATCCACTAACCACTTAATTTTAGTCTGTGGTAGCGTAGGAGATGGAAAATCTCATATATTATCTTATTTAATATCTCAGAATCCAGAAATTCGTGAGCATTTTGATATTCATAATGATGCAACTGAAAGCAGTGCCCCGACTAAAACATCAATGGATACATTATTTGAAGTATTAAAAGACTTTTCAGACGAGGCTATTGCATCTGAAAATCCATCGAAAAATATCTTACTTGCAATTAATTTAGGTACTCTAAATAATTTCTTGAATTCAGAATATGCTAACCAATTTACTAATTTAAAAGAATATGTGTTACTAAAGGGCATTTTAGAAGCGAAAATTGAAGAAAATACATTTGAAGAGGAGAGTAAATTTCAATTTGTAAACTTCAGTGATTACCATTTATTTTCTTTAAGTGAAGATGGCCCTGTCTCAAATTTTATTGAAAGTGCTTTAAATAGAATTACTGATCAAAGTGATGAGAACCCATTTTATAAAAATTATACAAGAAACTGTTTGCATAGTTGCTCTTTATCCAATAGGTGCCCAGTCAAGTATAATTATGAATTACTTATGCATAAAAAGGTAAAGAGGGCGATTGTTAAAGTTATTGCAGAGATGATACTTAAATATAAAACAATCATTTCATCAAGAACTTTATTTGATTTTTTCTATCACATAGTAGTAGATACAGAATTGGAACAAAGAAGTGTAAATAATACATTCAAACAGTACGTGACTGCGTTAAATACTAAGCAAATGTTATTAGCATTAATGCCAAATTTATTCTTTAATTCAAGAGATTATTCAGAAACATTTAAAAGTTTAGTGTACTTAGATCCGATTAATAAGCGCTCAGAAACATTGGATACTTTGACTATCACTTTTTATAATACTCAAAGCTTCTACGAATTATTTGAAAATTACATTGAAAAGAAAGTAGTATCAGATACTATTTTGCAGGATATTGTAAGAAACATGGGTGTTGATGACAGGGAAATTGGTATCCAAACTTTATTGCGTTTATATGCTTTTAGTCCAAATAAAGATTATAGGTCTTTAGACATACAAGATGACGTTTATTATTCCTATGTAAAGAATCTTTATTATTGGAATAAAGGAGTGATACCTGAGTTGCTTGGATTATATCAAGATATTGTTATTAATGGTATTTATGAGTGGAACGGAAAAAGTGAAAAAGGGCGTATTAATATATATCCAGGAAGAAATCAATTGAAATATACAATTAGTCAATCAATCAAGATAAAACCATATACTGATAATTTAAAAGTAATTGATAAAGAATATTTAGATAGTTTTTCAACGGATATGACCCTATACTTTATTAATTCAAATGAAGATGATTCGAAAAAATATGAAATTCGTATAGACTACCCATTGTATGAGCTATTAGTAAGGATCAAAGATGGATATAGGCCAAATAAACAGGATAAAAATAATTTTATTAATTTTGTAGATTTCGTAAGTAATATGATTGAAAATAGCAAGGAACAAGAATTAGTAAAAATTACAGAAAAGATTGGTAAAGAATTGAAAAAATATGAATTGACATATCATGAAAATTTTGGGCAATTTGAGTTTAAGGAGATCTAAAATATGGAGTATAGAATCATTGACTATGTTCAATTAAGTAAAACATTTAAATTTTCAAAAGATGATGAGAAAAAATTACGATTGCAACATACTTCAGGTACTGAACACAAAATATTTCCCTATGTAGGTGGCAATAATGAAATTAATAGTTTTACTGGGGTCATAGGTGAATTTTCGAGAACAGTTACAGGGAAGAAATATACAGCTTTAGAAAAAGAACAATTAATGAATGAGATTAGTAGAAAAGTTATTACACATAATAATCAAGATATGCTTTTTTCTATAATTAATTCATTATTTTTTAATGATAATAATGAATTAGTAATTGCGCATCCAGCCTTTTTAAATTATGTACGATCTACTAAACAAGAAATTGCTCTAGGTTCCTTTTTAGCAAATATCCTTGTAACAGATAAACTCAAAGAAGGAATAAAGGAGCGATATAATAAAGAACCAGAAAATGTTATTTTAAAACTTGTTTATAAATCACTTCCATCTTTAGAGGAAGAGGATAAAAAAACAGCTCGTTATCAATTGTATATTGATCGTATTCGAGATCAATTTGAACATGATCTGTACTTTCTGCTAGAAAACGAAAAGTTATTTTTAAGTCACTTTGAAAATTTATTATTATACTATTATTTTTATTATATTACTCAACTTATCTTGCGCTTAGATCAATTCTTTGATGAGGAGAAAGTAGCTTATCCAGTATATTATAATCTTGACTGGGAGAAGAAACGAACAAGGACTCGAAAAAGCTACAATGAGGGGTGGAAGGTAATTGAGCATAGAATATCAAGGTTCTTCCCACATGTTAATTGCTTAGAAATGATTAATTGTATACAGGGAAAAAATAAATTTATGAGTTATCAAGGTTTTCGTAAATTTATAGAAGGATTAAATGAAGAGAAAAGAGATCAACTTCGTTTAGACATGCAAAATCTAACCAAAGAATATAAAGAACGTACAGCAGATATCGATTGGGATGAGTATAAACCATCGGGCAACAAATATGATGAACCAATCTTTAATCATGTTAGGTCTTTATTTAATCAAATTAGCTATCAATTTAAGAGATCTGGGAGAAAAAAAATTGCTAATCAATTTTATGAGGGGTTTGAGGCGTTTGCAAAGAGGTATTTTTTAAAACAGTCAGGCCCTTTAGGATACACTCTAAATCTAAAACAAGATTTCTTCATTTTTTTAACTAAGATGTGTATTAATAAACGTGAAAAAATTGCTTTAAAAGATCTGTTCAAGGAATTTGAAGAACGAGGAATACATTTTGATCGGGATTCTAAGAAAAGTATTATAGAATTATATGAGAAATTAAATATACTTGAGAAAAAGAGTGATAGCGGTGATGCTCAATATGTTAAATACATTTTATGAATATATGTCAAATCAGATAATTAAATGTTTTCAAGAAAAACCAATTAAATCGGGAGATAAATTTAACGTACAATTTGAGAATTTGAGCGACGTTAAAGAATTAATACTAGCATTAGAAGAATCTGGAAGGAGGCAGAATTTAGTAAAAAAATTTTACTGGCCTAAAGTTTCTTATTCAACATTTGCCTTAACTTTTAATAATATAGATTTGATAATTGCATCTAATTTAGAAGATACTACAGCTGATTTTCTCACTACTCTAAGAAATAAAGTTGGAACAGAAGATACTTCCTTTAGACAAACGGCTATCCTATTTGTTCATAATACAACATTAGATAGTATCATTGGAGGAACTGAAAATTTACAGAAAAAAGGTATGCCTTTATCATTGAATTCGTTAAGGAAAGATATAGTAGAAAAAGTTCAAATTAGTAATTTAAGCGATGTTAATAAAAGTATAATACAGTTTGTACTTAGTAAAATTGAAATAGATACAGTTGGTATTGATACATCTATTTTTGAATATGAACCAATTGTTCAAGCATTATCTGGTGAAATGAATAAAAGTGTATATAATAGGCTTGGCTTGTTTTATGATTCCGAATTGAGTCAGTTAAATGAAAATGAGCGTAAAGGTCG
Organism: Bacillus sp. ISO11; assembly: GCF_003458115.1. Lineage (NCBI taxonomy): Bacteria > Bacillati > Bacillota > Bacilli > Caryophanales > Bacillaceae > Bacillus > Bacillus sp. ISO11. The sequence goes on from NZ_QXCO01000013.1 coordinate 16,918, forward strand.
CTTAAAGGAGAATTATGAAAAATTTTCACTTATAGGAAGTATTCATAAATATAGTGATCCAGAACAAGAACTTGAGAAACATTTTGATGCAGAAGGTGCAGAAAGGCTTAGTCAGGAAGACTGGGAGAATGCAGATTACATATATGTAAAACAATCAGAGGATAGGAAAAAAGACATTAAGCAATTGGAGTATGAAGAATTCAAACTTGAAACCAAAGGATTAAAACATTGGGAAAAAGGCGATGGAACGACAAAATCTAAAGAACGTAAACGAAATATAATTATTTTTAATACGAATCGAGAGTCGGAGATTCGCTTAAGTTTTCGTTTTGATCGTCATGTACGGAAGGAAAACTCATGTAATCAACTTAATATTGTAACTTCAAATTCGGGAAAGAAAATAATAGCAACCATTAAAACACATAGCGGTACTACAACCTTTTCAAAATTTCAATATAAAGAAAAAGGTGTTGCTTATGATTTTAAAGTTGCAGTAGTAGAGTGTAGCGAGGAATTTTTCTTACCAGTTGAAACTAGTTACTTTATAGAAGTGAAGAAAAAGGAACAATATATAGGCGTTCCTTGTTTTGAGAGTTCGATTACATTTAATCCAAAAGGTGAACAAGAAGTTAAATGTTTTTTGAAACAAGGAAAAGAGATAATAGTTGAATCTATGGATGAAAAAGTTACTTTTACAAAAAATATAGAAGAAAATACAGTAGATGATTTGTTAACAAGAATGCTTTTAAGGTTGCCAGATACGGAGGTTCCATTGGCTTTTAGCGAAGATATACAAAAACCAACCTATATTACGGCTTTAAAAGTGCAGCAGTTAAAACGTAAAAATAAACGTAGTTTTATTTACTGTGAAGGCAAGTTGTCACAAGGGAATCAAGCCTTTTTTATTCGTGATGCGAAATTCAAAGAGAATTTAGCCCTTGAACAAATTTTTATTGAAGAACAGGGGTTTTATGTAAAGGAAAATAATCAGAATAAAATTATTGAGAAATTAGAACTTCCTTTAAAAGTAAAAACTGCTTATAACGAATTTATAAAATATTTCAAACAAAAAAATCTATTACCTAGTTTAACTTTTTGGGATGAAGATTTAAGAGAATTAGCACATAAATATATAAACAGCATTATAAAAACAGTTGAGGAAATAGAAGATGGCAGAGTATTAACGCTTCAGGAAAAGAATTTGTTAAGGATTGGAATAGTTGAAAGTCAAAATGGTTTAAAAGAGTTGAAGCTGTCACCATTACATCCATTGAATATTGCTTATCAATTACAGTTAATGGAATCTGTAGGGGATGAAGAGCTGCCGGAAGAAATTCTAAAACGCCTTGTTCCTAAAAATCTTCTACCATATATTTATCAGGGCGAGCATGGTATTTATAAGCCAGTTGATCAATATCATTCACCTGAATGGATATATTATTATAATCATAAAAATTCACGATATAATGCATCGACTAATTTTGTTTCTAAGCTAGTTAAGGAAAAAATTCAGGAATTTACGTCGCACTTTAGCTATTTATTTAATTCAAGTTTTATGAACCCGATCAAACTGAATCTTGTGAATTTAGGCGACTGTCGTGAAGTCTTACAGGGTATATTTGAATATTATTCAAAAATGTTAAAAGATAAAAAAAGTCTTTCTCAACTATTACCAATTAATTTGTATATTTATGGAGAAGGGGATTCCTATAATGCTTTTGAAGAGTTTTCATTTTACCAAAACAAAGAACAAATTAAAGAACATTTTGATATAACATTAGAAGCTGGTGACTACACAGAAGATGACTTATTAAATACATTTCGTGAAAAAGTTCATTTTTATAAAAGGGAGTTAAACGCACGAGAATATGAATATTGTCATATCTCATTCTATGAAATAAATCAAAATACAGATGAAACTTATGATAATATGGAAAGTATTGAGACATCAGTTTCATTAGGAGGATTAATATCTTCGGTTACTTCAGTATTTGTGGGGGATTCTTATCGTACAGGCTTTGGTACTAAGTTTTTACCTAAAGAAAAAACTGATTTATTAAATTTGGCAAGTGTTTTAAATACATTAGCACAAGCATCAAAAAATCAAAATCCCTATAATCGTAAAGATGTAATTATAACAGCTTTTTCTGATCACGATTTACAAGAATTAACTAAAATTTATAAGGCTTCACACTGGGTAACTTTTATTGAGCCTAAATTTGACTTATCATTCTTTAAAAATTATCAAGAAAAAGAGAAAGACCTGCTTATTTTACATTATAGTGATCAATATAGTTCTTCTAGTAGTTATGACGCTATTACGGTAACTCAAAGATCAGATCAATATCAAATGTTAATTAGGGAGTTTTTAATAGAAAAAGTCTCCGATAATAGTCTAATTAATACAAAACAAATAATTAATTTATTTAATAGCATTAATGGGGACTGGTTGTTGCGTTTAATTGGGGATAAATCCCATTTTGGTCGAGAGAAAATGAGTATATTATCTGCTGTTAAATTCAGTTTGACTTATTTTGATCATAAAGATATTACTTGGATCCCAATATCACTTGAAGAGATTTTACGTGTATCGGGTGCGGCTGGGCTTAAACAAAGGGAAGGTCTTTTCTCAGCCAAAAACCTTGGAATAGCTGGTTCTCATAGTGATGATATTCTATTAATTGGTATTGAACTACGTAATCAGCGAGTTATTTTGCATTATTATCCAGTTGAAGTGAAAATAGGAGATGTAAACGCAACAGTTATTGATAAAGCAATAGAACAAGTTCATAAAACACGTAATGCAATTGATAAATTTTTAAATAAAGATACATTCCGAAATGCAGTATATCGTGATTTCCTTGTTCAATTATTATTAGTAAGCGCTAAAAAAATGAAGTTATATAATATTTGGCCAACTAAGAATTGGGATGAGATATTAGAAGGGGAAATACGTACTAAATTAATAAATGATGAGTATGAAATTACAAATGATTTAAATCCTTATATTCATAAGGGTGCAATAATAGCCTTTAAAAGAAGTGCTTATTCTAAGTCTGAAAAAAGCGTAAATGATGTTCTTAAAATTGAGATACCTGAGTCTCGTGGGTATCAGTATTTGGTTGAAGATATCCAAAAAATGAGAGATCTGATTCATAATGGTCAAACGGATTTTGATCCGATGATGTTACTTCAAAATAAGTACAATGTTGAGAAACAAGAGGAAGGACATAACTATAATTCAAAACAAAATCACTTTGTACAAGATAGTAAGCAAGATAATGCAGTACTAAATGAAAATTTAAATAGCGAGAAACAAAATAATTGTCAAGATAATGAGAGAGTTAAAAGTAATGATAATCCAATGAAAATCCTATTTGGTCATAAACTTGAAAATAAGAATATTCCATTGTATTGGTATCCGACAACGACTAGTAAAGTGATGCATACTAATACTGGAATAATTGGTACTATGGGAACAGGTAAAACTCAATTTACAAAGTCATTAATTACACAGCTATATAATAATTCATCACAAAATGTAAATGGAACGCAAATAGATATTCTTATCTTTGATTACAAAGGTGATTACATTAAGGATGATTTTATTAAGGCGACTAATGCTAAGGTATATGATCTATTTCATTTACCATATAATCCGTTAGCTTTATATAAAGGAAATGCACTCAAACCAATGCTTCCACTACATACAGCAAACAGTATTAAAGAAACAGTAGCGACAGCTTTTGGTCTCGGTGTTAAACAAAAAGGGCTTCTGCGTGATTTAATTATGGAGGCTTACGAATGTAAAGGTATTAGTAAGGTGAGACAAGATACTTGGGATTTACCCGCGCCGACTATTTCGGATGTTTATGAAATCTTTTTAAAAAGGGAAGATGCTAAGGAGGACAGCCTTTCAGTAGCATTAAAGGATTTAGCCGAGTTTGAGATTTTTATGCCAGACTCTAAGAACACACAAGCATTGTATGATCTGATTGATGGTGTTACAGTTATTAATTTGTCTGGGTACGATACTGGTATTCAAAATTTAGTGGTAGGGATTACCTTAGATACATTTTATTCTCAAATGCAAACTAAGGGTCATAGTTGTATAGATGGTGACTTCAGAGAAATAACAAAAATGATTTTGGTTGACGAGGCTGATAACTTCTTAAGTAAAGATTTTGAGGCGCTTAAGAAAATTTTAAAAGAAGGGCGTGAATTTGGAGTAGGGACTATCTTATCAACCCAATTTCTAAGCCATTTCGCAACAACTGATAATGACTACTCTCAGTATCTTCTTACTTGGATTGTGCACTGTGTTACGGATTTAAAGCGCAGAGAAGTACAATCGATATTTAATACAGAAAGTAAGGAAGAAGAGGATAGCATAATGAATCATATAAGACAGTTAGAAAAACATCAAAGTTTGGTCACATCAGTATCTAATAATAAATTAGAAGTAATGGAAGATAAGCCATTCTGGCAACTAATAAAATAAAGCGATAGTTTTTTATGTCTTTTCAAAAAGATAATTAGTTCGGGATCTATATAAATTCATATAATAAATAATTCAAAGTTAAGCCCCCAGTTTAGAAAATAGTTCATTTTTAAAACTGGGGGTCTTTTTATAACTCTTTAAAGATGTCTAAATCCTCTTTTTTTATATCAGTTGACAAAGAAATTCTAATAGTTGTTCTAATTTTTTCATCGTCTAAACCAATAGCTCTTAATACATGACTAGGTTTGGTTGAGCTACAAGCTGATCCAGTAGATAAAGCTATAATATGGCCTATTTTTTTTATGAATAATTCGTTATTAATCCCGTGTAATTGCATGCTTAGTATACCAGGAATTTTATCCTTATTATCGTTATTAATAGTTATTTTGCCATTTAATTTATTATACAGTATATCAATCAGATATTTTTCTAATTCTGTTAGATATACTGTATTCTTTTCTTGATGTTTAGTAGCTAATTCTGACGCTTTTCCAATTCCAACAATGTTATGAACAGCAAGTGTTCCACTACGGTAGTCATATTCTTGACCACCACCATGTAGAAGAGGGGTTAATTTAGTTCGATACCCATCTGAGTGTTTCTTAACAACACATAAACCAATTCCTTTAGGCCCGTTTAATTTGTGCCCAGATCCAGATAAAAAGGTAATACCAGGATATTGAGTTAAATCTATATTGATTTTACCGATAACTTGAGTAGCATCAGTGTGTAGGAATACATTATGTCTCAAACAAATATCTGAAATAGCCTTCATATTATTTAAAGAACCAATTTCATTATTTCCCCAGATAATACTAACAAGGATAGGAGGATTTTCTTCAATTTCTTGTTCTAATTTTTCAAGGTTAATGCGTCCATATTGATCAACATCTAAATATGTCACATGAATACCCTTTGTTTCAAGAAAGCGGCAAGTTTCTATAACCGAAGGGTGTTCTACACTTGTAGTGAGAATATGATTTCCTTGGGTAGCATAATAATCTGTAACACCTTTTAGAATCATGTTGTTGCTTTCAGATGCCCCGCTTGTGAAAATTATTTCGTCTATCTCACAACCCAGAAGGTTAGCGACTTGTTCACGAGCTTTTTCAACCGCCCTTTTAGCATTTGCGGCAAGAGTATAAAATTTGCTTGATGGATTCCCAAACTCTTCTTTTAGATACGGAAGCATTGCTTCTAGTACTTTTTCATTAATTTTTGTAGTTGCGCTATTATCTAAATAAAGCATATTTTAACACCCCTATTGCTGAAGAAAATTCATAATTAATTTTTCAAAATTTCCAGCATGTTGGTATTCGTTTACTAACATACGGATTCCGCGCTCTAGATACGAATTGAATAGATTAGGGAAATATTCTTCTTCAGAAATTTCTTGACCGTAATGTTGAATAATAGAGGCTTTAAAAATTCCATCCGCTTCCCCAGTAAGTGTACTTCTATTAAAATCTAATCCATTTAGGTCTGGCACATGACCTGTTGCAGGATCTGGAAGTGTTAGTGCCATACTTACAGCAAGACGTGCTAAAACATTGGGTGCCAAACCTGTTGCACTTTGAAGCTGTTTTAATTTTTCTGCAGTATATTTAGAAGTTTTTAGTCTGAAATTCATTTATAAGTCTCCTGAACATTAAATTCAAAGTAATTATTTTGTATATCCACTTTTTCTTCAAGGATATTATACTCAATCGTGTATTGATTAGCTAAATTGGTTTGAATCATTGCATAGTGTTTAAAATCAATCTCTGAATCAGTCGATAGAATAATGACTTGTTCACTACATACTGGAATAAAGTGTGTTAATAAACTTTCTTTGTGGGCTTGATCTAAACGTCCTAGTAAGGTATCAAATACTAAGGGAAGGCGTCGACCAGAAGTTTTTAACATGGCCCAAATAATAGAAATTAATAAAATTTGGCGTTCTCCAGCAGATAAGGTGTCTTTGCTTAATTCTGCTCCATTTTTGTTATATAATGTAACATGAAAAGAGTTACTATCGATTTTTATGGTAGAAAGGTATTCTTTTTTACGTAATAGTTTGTTCATCATAGTTGTTGCTTCATATTGTACTTGTTGTAATTTTTTTTGGCGTTGTAGTGCACGGAATTGTTCGCTAATTGTAATCAATTTATTTGAAATGTTATAAACGTTATTATACTTTTGATGGTCATTAATTTGTTTTCTTTTTTGTTTAATTTCAGATTCGATTTTTTCGATTTGTTTTGTTAGTTCAATTATTTCTTCAGCTTTTTTGTCTTTTTGTTGTTTTAATTTTTCTAATTGATTTGAATAATTTTCAATAGAATCAAGAATATTGTTAAAATCATTATTTTTATCATTTATTGCTAATTGATCACGAAGTTTTTTTGATTCAGCTAATAATGATTGATTTTCTTTGAATAAAGACAAATAAGTTTGTATATCAACATTTTTAATTTGGCTCATCATGTTTTCAACTTCACTACGTTGCTTAAATGAAGCCCGATGAATAATTTTTTTTGTGTTAGGTTTAATTTGTTTCATTAGTTCAGCAATTACAACTTTTGTGATATCCAAATTATTCTTTTCTTCAGTACCTATATAAGGTTTTAACCCTTCAGAGACAGATTTTAAATTTACTTTTTCTAACATATGATTTACATGTTCATAAGTTTCATTAGCTTGTTCATATTCCATTTGTTGTTGAACTTTACTTAACAAATGCCTGTTTAAATAGAAAGGAAGAAGTGTTGCAATAAATAATTTAATTTCTTCAGTATTTTTTTTTCTAATATGTTCAATCTCATTAATTCGTAAATTATAGCGATCTCGCTCTTTTTGAAAAAGTCCACCATATATTTCAAAGTCACTTCTAGCTTGTTCTATATTCGCTTTTGTTTTTTCAATTTCATTTTCTATTTGTTTGACATTAGAATAAATGAAATCTTTCTTGTTCTGTTGTTGTTTCAAACTTACATTTAATTCTAAAAGTTGATTGTTTACTTCTGCAGAATTACTATCCTTAAATTCCTGATTAACTAGTTGAGAAAGATCTTTTTCTAAATGCTCAAATAAGTCTAAGTTAAATAATACTTTAGAGCTGTGTTCGATATACTCTGCCAAACGGTCTTCTAATACAATTCTTGATATGTCTTCACCGTCAAAAAAGCATAAATCTATAACATGGGGTGGCATTTCTTCACGTAATTTAGATAAGAAAATGTCCTTGTCTTGTTCGTTTAAATATTGTTTATTCTTTATTATTTGTAGTTGTTCTTTAAGGTTACTGTTTTTTAGTTCCCATCGACGAATCATTTCATAGTTTGATTTCTCATAGTTTTCGATTTTTGTAAAATCTAATTTTATTTGATAAAAACTTTCCTTATTACTTATTGCCTTTCTATTTAAGAAAGATAGGATTTTCTTTTTATAATCCTCATTTTCTGTGCGATAACCAAGCATTAACGGGCCAAAAAGTCCAAATTTAATTGCGTTTAAAAGAGTGGTTTTACCAGCCCCGTTTTTCCCACCAAACAGTACAACATTTTGATGAGGAGGAGAGGTAGTTAAAATAAATTCATTGTTTCCATAATATGCCCCTATATTTGATAAGGTTAACTTATTGAATTTCATTTTGTATTTCCTTTCATTTTAAAGGTGTAAATATTCTTGATTTAATGCCTTCTTGAAGTTATCAATTACACCACGACGTACTTTAAAGCCGGAATAGTTCTTTTCGATCGAAACTAACTTTTTCAACAAATTTAAATCAATGTTTTCTTTTTTACATAATGATTCAAGATCAGTAATTTGATCATCTTCAAATAGTGGTCGATCATCATACTCCCAATCAAGCTCTTCACCATTGATGTTTTTATATATTTTTGGTAATTCATCTTCCCATTCACCGTCTTCGAACCAATATTTACGTATCATTTTAAGCTCTTCGGGTTGGATTAGTAGAAAATGTTTATCATATGGATTTTTAACCTGTTTTTGAGTTTCTAGAAGTCGTTTTAAAATCATTTTGCGTGCGTTAAGTGTGAAAGGTCCTAAACCAAGCTGCTTATATTCACCATTTGCAGTCTCAATAATTAAATTAAGATCTTCTGCATTTGATAAATCAATGTGGTGTTTTCTAAGGTAATTCCCTAAATCTTTTTCTTGTATAAATGTGTATATGTTTTTATCAATTTGGTCAACATCAATAGAAGTAAAATACATATGCCCATTCATACGAGTTTTTTGACGATATTCACGCACATCTCTAATTTCAGATAGCCAATTTCGGAATTCTAATAATGGTTTTAACCATTCCTCACCATTATCTATAAAACCTGCCAAAGCTTTATCTTTTTTTACTACTGTACATGTCCAACAACCAAAACGACTGTTACCACATGATCCAGCACTTTCTTTAATTTCTTTATCTACAATTAAGGGGCATTCGCTATTAGAGCTTTGATAAAGCCCTAATAATTCATGATTATTATCTCCCCAAGGAGAACTATCGTTTAATAAATACTCCCAAACATTATCAAGAGTAAATTTACGAATAGGTGCATAAACATATGCATTCGGTAAAGTAGAGTGTCTCATTAATGTTTTTCCATCTGTAGTATGAGATCGCATAACCTCGGCACGTGTTTGGCTTTCTGCTTCACGGACTCCAAGTACCATAATTACTTCACCAAATTTTGATACTTTATCTTTAATAAAGCGGTTAGCAGGGTTAATCTTCATACGATCTGTACACCAACGGAATTTCTGCCTAGGGGAGGGATACCCCTTACCAATAATAGATGTCCAGAATGTACTTTTGATGTCTGGCTTAACTTTATGTGTTTCAAAAGGTAAGTCAAGCTCTAGTGCCTTTTCTTGTATACGATGTAGTGTTTTATCAATAGATGAAATTATTAATGGAGTTTCTACAAGAGTATCAGAAGAAATAACATAAACTTTTTTATTTACCTGTTCTCTTGGAAGTTCCGAAAGAGCCGTAAACACAAGTTGTACAACAGCTGTCGAATCTTTTCCACCACTATATCCAATTACCCATGGACGATTATCGTTTAAATAGATATTTTTAATTTCATTTTTTGCTTCTGCAGCAAACTCCTGTAGATTGTTTTCTTTTAGTATGTTAAAGCCCATATTAATCACCTAGTTTAAACTTATTTTCAATTTCTTGTTCATGCTCTGTTAAAGGAAGAGAAAGCTTTTGTTTAATCAAATTAGCAGTAAGTTGAATGGTTTGATTATTTTTATTGATTCTACCAGTTTGTCCAAAAGCGCGACCTGTCCATTCTTTTTTATTACTACGATTCCAGTCGATTGACGACAGATTTTGAATGTACTTTTTCCATTTCATAGGATGTTCTCGGTGCAGTGTATGACCTATAAGTCCAATTGCTTCTAAGAAGATCCCGTGCCCTACAATATATGTGGCTCTTAGTTCACGAGGGGTTATTTCTTTTCGTAGAATTTGCTGCCACTCTGGAATACAATTTGTTAATTCTCTCCAAAAAGAAGTTAAGAATTCTTTCTCTTGCTCTGAAACTATCTCTCCTTTTTTCTTTCCTAATAATTTTTTATTTGTATTAAAAATATGATTCAAAGCAAAAAGTTTCGGTGAATTTTTAGAAAGAGAAACCTTTTCTCTATCTGTATATCGTTCTAATAAAGGAATTTTAGTTATAATTTCTTTAGTAAGTAATGCAAGTTGGTCACGATGATCATATAAAATTCCTATAGAAGATGTTGTATTAACTGCGTGTCTATTTAAATCAGCAAAAATTTGCTGTGACCGTATCAGACCTTTATCATGGAAAAATACAACAGATATTGATTCATCTCCTAATTCTGGACTGATTTTTAGTGCTTCTTCAATTGCTGCTCTTCTATGCTGTCCATCATTAATTAGAAAGCGTGAATCAAGTGAAATACTTAAACGACCAATATTTTTAAATTGTTCTTCATTTGAGAAAGGTTCAAATGACATTTTTCCATCAACACTTGCCGTTAATGAAGAGAAAGTATAGTCCTGTTGATTATTCAAAATATAATTTGTAATTTCAGGAATTCTCGTTTTATTTAAAATTCGTTGAGATCGATGCTCAGGAGGAATTTCTTCTTCATCAAAAAGAAAAATTTTTGGTATTAATCTCATTGGGCACATTACAACATAGTACTCTTTACCAGCTTGTTTCCCTCGTACGGAAGGGAAATTATAGCTAAAACTAGCGTCCATTATCCACACCTCATTTTACGTACGTAATTTGATAATTATATAATATAGGATACTTAGATAAACGACAACCTTTTTGTTTCCATTAATATAAAATAGTAAACAAGGAGGTATACCTACATTTAAAAAGAGTTGATGAATTAGGGATAAGAAGCAAACTTTTAGATGGAAGAGATATTTCGTGTAATTGGAACAGTATTGATGAATTATGATAATTCAATGCAATACAATACATACAACTCTAGAATCAGATTTTTCAATAGAAGATTTAGGAGAAAACAAAGAAGAAACAGTTAAATAAAAGTTTAATTTTATTCAAAGAGTATAAGAAATGAGAGAATTTTATGATCAATTTGAAAGAGAATTCAAAGGGTATATTAAAGATATGGCATGGATTCATGATTATGGAAGCGAACATTTTGCTAATTGGGTTATGATTTCCGGATTATAAGAAGAAAAGTTGCTGATGATGATATAGAATAGAAATACATTTTAATTGAGTGATTTTATTTTAGTAAGCCTGATGACTATAATATATACCAAGTTATGGATACTTTTGATGATTATTATATCAAAAAAGGAGAACCTGGATTGATTTTAGAACGAGCTTATACTACTCTGAAGTTTTTATATGGATATGAAATTTCTTTTTCGAAAGTTAAATGGAAATTCGTTGATGTTTACATGTATTGTTAAAATGTTGCTGTTTACAAGGTGAAATAAAATGAGAGTTTTATCAAGATGGGGTAGGGAACATTTTAGTGTACAAGATTACAGATATTTTCCCAATTAAACAGTCAGAGATATTGATGTATACTTACAAAATTACGATACATACAGATAATCTTGCACCTAAACGTAAGACCGTAATGGAGACGGTGATAAATACTTTTATATGCTGTAGTATGTGCTTTGAAACATAGAGCGGTTTTATTAAAAGAGAAGCATATCGAAGATTAGGGATACCAAGATAATGGCTTGGTGTTTTATACTCCTTCTAGAACGATTTATCCTACTTACGTTAGATGAAGTATAAGCGTATAAATTAAGTTAGCGCCTAAGCTAAAGATTCTGTATTATGACTTACTTTATGTATATGGAACTTCGTTATTTATTGTATATATGGATACTAAGATTAACTCCTTAATCAAATAAAATTGTAGGTACTGTTAACACTGCAAGAAGTGCGGCAAAAAAAGATTTTGTAGGTGAAGTGATCAATTGATGTGACTACTTTGATTATAAAGAGTGAGGGTAAACAAATAAAAATCGCATCAAACATTGATTTAACGCGATTTTTATTTCTATGAACTTGGAGTTATTCGAATTCAAGAGCTTTCCCCTATTAGGTGAAGGTCTTATAGATATATTAATCTTTTTTCTGTATTATAAACTCCCAAAATTTCTTCAATTCCTCACGTTTTTGAGGAGTTGCATTTTTAATAGCATTAAACCCTATTTCTAATTCTGTATCAGTTACTTCCCTATAGTCTTTTGCAATGAACCCTATTTCTTCTAATAAAGATTTAGTACTTATATTCATTGCTTTTGAAATCTTTTCTATTACTAAGAGTGTTGGTTCTACAGGTTTTCCAGTTCTGGAATCTACGCCTTTTTCAAGTTTGTCTATATAAGTATGACTAACATCACATTTTTGAGCAAAATCGCGCAAGGATAGCTTATTTGTTAAACGATAATTTTTAATAATTTCACCAAGAGTTTTCTTCATGTGTAATCCTCCTAGTACAATTGTAAACAATAATTTACAAAAAGAAACTAAAATAAAGAAAAAACATGTAAAACATTGTTGACGATAAAGTAAACCATGGTTTACAATTGTTTTGTAATCAAATGAATACAAGAATGAAGGGGATTGGATAAATGAATAAGATAGCTGAGTTGAGGAAAGAAAAACTGATGTCACAAGAAATGTTAGCAGGGCTTGTGGGGTTATCTCGCACCTATATTTCTGAAATAGAGAATAATAAAAAACAACCCAGTGTTAAGCTAGCTATAAAAATAGCAGACATTTTAGGGACAAATGTAGAATCTATTTTTGGGCCTTCTTGTAAACTATAATTTACAAGAGGGCGGAAGATATTTAAATTGCCAAATATGGCAGCTACGTCATAATTTAGATAACTTAAACTCATTAAAAAATAAGGAGAAGGAAGTGTTCATTATGAATATGAAAACATTTGAAATGCGTGAAAAACGATTAGCAGAACTATTAGGTGCAAAAGTACTATGGGAGTTCATAAGTGCTGTTACAGAGGAGATTGAAAAGCAGGAATTAGAGTCTACACCAGGTTTATTAGAAGATCTATTCATACATGTAAAAGAAACCATTCAAATCCAGAATATGAATCAACGCATAACAAAAGCCCCTGTACAAACAGAGGCTGATGGTATAAATAAAGATACATTATTTATGGAAGCATATGTAGAATTAATCAATCATAAGTTTGTTATTTCTGAATTAGCTGTAGAGCTTTCATCTGTTCTAAAAGAATTAAATTGTTTTGTTCAATCATCTTTGCCACAGCTTCAAAATAAGCTTGACTCTCAAGAACCTCAACCTGCTTCTCTTTAGGGAGTGATTGAAGTATTTCTTTTATCTCTTTACACTCGTATATTTTATTCTCTGAGTCTTCAATTAATTTATTACGACGGTTGGTGTATTCAAGTGCATCTAAAGCCGCTAATGCGTGAGGATCTAACCTTAGAATTTCCATGTATTCCTCTCCATTCTTCTACAAATAATTCGATAGGGGAAAGGAGATTCCTTTAATGATTTGCTAAGGCTGTTATATAGTTATATAATATGTTACTTATTAGTGAGCATGTTATTTAGCAGGAATATAATAGAATTAGATGTAAAAGAGCTTCTTACAAGGATGAGAAAAAAAGAGAGCCCAGTAAGTCTCGTTCTTTTCCTTTAAATACTCTACATATGGAACGGTTATTTACTTGTATCATGAATTTCTTGAGGAAGATTAGGCAGACATAAGGAATAGGATATGCATTAATGGATAAACAAAATTAAAGAGGGTTGTAATAGAAAAGATTATAGAAAATATTCAGGAGTTATAAGGTAATATGTATTAAAGTGTTTACGAGAGGGAAGCCGTATATAAATCGTTACTTAAAAAGTAAAAGATTAGTCCTTGAATATAGAGAAAGTACTTGGTTAATTGTATAGATGAAATACTGAGTGTGTAAAGTTAAATTAAGCAAGGTGCTGAAACCTGAGTATCCCTTGAATATTAATACGCATTAAACTTTATATCCTAATAATCCTAGGAGATTCTCCAACCGTTATTACTGTATTTACCGTATAATCAACGTAGCTAAGGATGGTAACTGTGTTTTGTTCCGGCTGAGCAATATAGGTGAATTTCCTAATAGGTGTAAAGGCAGCCATTTTCTCTGTAAAGATTGATAAAACTACATTAAATTCATTAAACTTTAATACTATTGATTGTTCGGATTCTATGGTTAACTTTAAGTATAATATAAATTTTAAGAAAACAAAAGGATTTGAGCTTGTATCTAAGTTAGAAAAAAATCAAGAAAATATCTTTTAAATGTGGAAGGAAACACTACATTATTAGGGACAAAATAAATATAGTTAATTTAGATAAACGACAAATAAAAACCACAACTATATGGTTGTGGTTTTTATTTGTCAGTTAGGGAATTCTCCATGCAAGATATAATACTTTACTTTTTTAAATCCCGAAGCAGAATTGTAACCACTGAATTTTTTTCCGGCAAGCCAATCCTCTTCCGTTACACTGCTTTTATATATTTTTTTATTAAAGAGTTCGAGGGAATCTATAAAAATCTTGGAAAGAGGTTCTTGTAAATTGTCCTCAATATTTCTATTGAAAATTGCGAATACACACTCGGATAAAATTAAATGGAGTGAATGTACCCCTATACCTTTTTGGATATTATAACCTTTTTCAAAAGTTCTATTTGGTCCAAAACATCCGTGCCATTTGTCATAAATAGTTTCCCATGCTTGTAAAATGAAAAGTTGCAACTCTTTTATCGCATTATCAACATCTTCTTTTTGAATTGCTTTGCTAAAACCTGCAGTTTCTTGTAAATTTTTATCAATTTGATCAACGATAGGATATAATGATTTATTAAATGAGTTTAAACTAATAATTGTTCCTTTATCGCTAGGGGTTCTTTTAATTGCATGGTACCACATTGAATAGCTTTCTATTTCAGTAAGATATTTTGATGTTTTAGTAGCAATTCTTTCTTTTCTTTCATGTGCATTGTTTAAATAGTCAGTGGACTGTGAATATATTGTATTTCTTAAAGTGATTGCAAGATCTGTACTAACTGGTTTCCCTTTGCTGTTTATATCGATAAACGCATTTATTTCATTTAATTTATCATTGTGAGAATGATTAATTGCCATCAAGATGATAGGAAGTTCGACTTTTAATAATTCATTTGATTTTGTTATGTCCCCGTTTTCTTGCAATTTATTTATTGCATATTCAAAACCTTTAATTCGATGTTGTCCGTCAACTATGCGTATTTCTGTTCGGAATTTTAGTTCGTCGCTGCTTTGAAAATATATATTTTCATAATCTATTGCCCCAAGTATAGCGGATGGTAGAAATACTGAATCAGAGTTTTCAATTAAATACTTTGCAATGTTTTTATAATGTGATGGAATAGGTGGACGTTGGTAACCATTATTTCCGTTCTCCTCATCATAAATATCTACTTTATAGTTCTCGAGTATTTCTTCAATTGTAAGTGAAAACATAAATATATCCATATCCAGTTGTTTAAATTGAGAATAGTTTTTTATCAACATGATTTTGTCCTCCTATTAGTTGAAATAAATTTTCTGTTGTAAATGTTTTAAATCTGTAATTTTAGTCTTACTTTCAGAAATTAAAGCTAGCTGCTGAGAGTCAATGTTGAAATCAAAATCGACGTCTGCTAAAGTGGTAACGTTATTTTTTATTTCATTAATAATTTGTAAATCTATTTTTCTATTCAAATAATATTGAACTTGTAATTTTAATATAAACACCATAGTGGAAGAAATTTTTTCTAGTTCGTTAGGGGTAGCGCCATACGATAATATAGGTTCATTAACATCAAAGGATTCTAGAAACTTTCTTATTATATTGATAATATTCTCTTGGTGTATATCTTCAAGGAAAAAATCCATTTTTTTATGTGAATGAAAACATTCAATAAGGGATTTTAAAATACAATTATTTACAAAAGATAAATTCAGAGGAGTTTCATCGATATCTTCTATCTCAATATCATTAATATACTTACCCATATAAGTTTTTAACAGCATATATGTTAGTTGAACTAGGCTATTTTGATAATGACTAGGCAAGTCTCCTTGATGTTCTTGATCTACTGAAAGTTTTGTATGAATAACTAGTAAACAACACCAAAAAATATCTGTTTCTTTAGATAAAATCTCAATATTTTTAGCCAATTCTTCAAAAATAGCAGGAGTATCTTGATTTAATATTCCTTCTTCAATGTAGTTATCTAAAAGGATTTTAAAGTCTTCGATTGAACCTTCTGTATCTGTTGTTGTACTAAAATCAAATTCATTATCTGTAAATTGTATTTCAGTTACTTTTGATAATAGTTTTTGGGTGATTTGTAAAGATTCTTGGTAATTACTACATTCATAAAAATATAATTGTGAGATAAGACCATAGACTTCTCTTAAATCTAATTCAGTGTCATGAATTTTTTTTATAGATTCATGAAATTTATTATATAAAATTTTTGTAACCATGTTTTTAGTTTCTTTAAGTTTATCATTTTTAGAAAGATGCCCCTTCAAATCTTTCAATTGAGCGTTAAGGGTTTCTAAAATGGTATCAATAGAACCCATTAGTTTGGAGTGGAAGTCATTATCTAGGTTGAACTTGTAATTTTTATAGAATAACATATGTTCTAATTCTCCCCAGAACATATGCGTTAAAGACTTTATTTGCAGTTCTATATTTGTGAATGTATCTTCACCTGTAATATATTTTAACTTTAATTTGTAGATGTCTTTTCCATTTCTCTGTTGGACAGGTTGATCTTCATAAGAATAGGCTAAATAGGGATAAGTGGGGTCTTCTTCTGTATCTGCGATAAAGTACTTTCCCCCTGTAAAAACGTGTTCTTTTGAAAAATGTGACTTTAAAATTTTATATGTTTGGTCCTCATCATCATTTAACAAACAGATTATTCTTATTCCGATGATATCATCTAAAATTTGATCAATAAATTTAACTGCATCACCTTGAGCAGCTTTAAAAAAATCTGCTTTTCTTATGATTTTTTCTTTCAAACTTTCTGGCTTTTTTACTCTGCCATTTAACATATAGTTTTTTAGTTCCGTATCTTTTTTTAGTATTTTTTCAATTTCAGAAATAACCGCATGTTGTTCTTCTTTTAACCTTGTTGATGTTGCAGAAGAACTTAAATGATTTTGACTTTTTTGAATAAATTCACGTAAATCCGCATTCAAAGACTTTCCCTCCTGATTGATGTCCTAATAAAACAACATAATAATATTATTACCATACAAGGAAGGAAATGTTTAGTATTAAATGTTAAAATATACTATATAAAAGCTGTTTTTGAAGAGGAAAAAATAGCTTCAGAAGCAATAATTATATATAACCGTTGTCCCTTATTAAGGATAAAAGGAGCCATCGCGATGGGGATTATTTATGATGAATTGGAATTGTTAGAGATTTTTCGCAATGAACATAAGGTTATAGATGCTGATGCAAGTATATATAGTTACAAATCGACAGATGCGTTAGGATATACCTTAGAATAATTTATATTCATTTATATAAAATACTTAATATTTGAATTGACGCATGAGAACTTAAAATCGCGTATTTACGATTGGATCTGCTAGTACTATAAAAAAATCGTCACCTAAAAAAGTTAAAAGTTTGAGAGAACAATATTTAGGAAAGACACCTGGAAAGAAATCAAGAACTGGCCGTGAAGTAATAGAAAAAATGAAAAATGAAAATCCACCAAGAATTAGGACAACACGTGCCGGTAAAATGCAATTTAAGGCAAGTGATGGAGTGTGGTATGATCTTGGTAAATCAGATATGGCTCATCTAACCGATGCTGTCTCGTGGTGGAATAGTATTGGTAGGCATTATGGAGCAAAGTCTAAGGAAGTTAGAAAATGGATGCTAGATTCTGTTAATTATGAATTGGATCATTTTAGTTTAAATAGTTCAGCAGGCACTAAATTAGGTGAGAGATATTTGCCACCAACTAAAAAATAATTGGAGGTAAAGGGAATTGAACTAGAACTAGATGACAAAATATACAATCGAATTGTACAACTATGTGAAGAGGGAGATATTCTATTTGAAGTAGAACAATTTGATCAAGCATTGGAGAAAAATTTAGCGGCTTTAGATATGGTGCCAGCACCAAAGACGGATTGGGAAGCAAGTACTTGGTTATATACAGTAATAGGCGACACTTATCTTATTAAAGATGACTATGAAATGGCAAAAAGTAATTTTTATAATGCTTTAAACTGTCCAGACGGTATTTCGAATCCATTGATTTTATTGAGACTTGAAGAGAGCTTGTTCGAATGTGGAGAACTTGAAAAAGCTAAGGAATATTTATAAAAAGCATACATGCTAGAAGGTTACAAGATATTTTTTAAAGAAGATGATAAATATTTTGATTTGATTAAAGACCTTATTTAAGGAGGAGCAATATGGCTATATTACAATCACCTATAAAAGAGAAATTCGAAAGTCTCGTTAATCAGAGTAATGATGAATTTGATAACAATAATCATAATGAGTCTATTACATTATTAGAAGAGGCTTGGAGTGTATTGCCTAATCCGAAAGGTATTTATAATGAAAGTTATGATTTAGTGAATGATATTATTGATACTTGTTTTATTGTAAAGGATTTTAAGACAGCAAAAAAATGGTCAGATAAAATGTTTTTAACCGGATTTATGCGTATTGATACAGGTGAAAAAGAATTTATTTCAGGAAAAGTTGCGTATGAATTGGGTAATTTAGAAATAGCAAAAGAGTTTTTTAACTTTGCTAACAAAAAATCAGAAGGAAGATGTTTTGAAGATGAGGATGTTAAGTATCTTAAATTCTTCAAAAGTTAAGAGTGTAGGCTAAGTGGTAGATAGCTAAACATTTTATGTATGACGAAGATGAAGAATAATTGAAATATAGGCGTGAACCTCGGTTCACGTCTTTTTGCGAGTTTTTTCAGTTTCTCCGCTACAAAATCGACTTAGGGTTAGATTTAATAGTGTGAGAGATGAGAGTAGTAGCTGATCATCTTTCTACCGGCGCTTCTTCCAAGATATACAAATGAGAAGTTTTGAAGCTTTTTTGAAATTAACGTTACGAAGAAATTCAGGGGTCAGATTTATACGTAGGAAAAAGAATTGAATAATAATCGGAGGTAGTTACTATTGAAAAATCAATATCGTGAACTGTAAGTGACAGCACTTCGCTGATACGCAAGAACGTGTCTATAAGAGATTCATAATAGTTGAAAAGCGCTATAGCTTCGTTTATTTGGAGTATCAAGTAAACGTCTTAATTCATCAACTGTAAGTACAGCAATCTCCTCTTGTGATTCGTTTACGCTTTTTATTTGCTGCATAGGATTACGCTCAATCAATTTTTCATCAACTAAAAAGCGGAACATCACTCGTAATGTCTTCAGCCGTGTATTAATCGTTGAAGGAGAGAGACCAACTGTTTTACAATCATCAGGTTTGTAATTATGGTCTTCAAGCTGTATTTTTTCGTTCTTCATAAATACTATGTAATTGCGGATCACATCAGTCGTAATTGTATCTATCTTTCTGCTAAGACCTTTGTAATCGAGGATATACTAAAGTATCGGATGTTTTTTTATACTGATGCAAAGTGGGTGTAGATCGATCTTTCGAACAAATCGTCAATCGTTTGTATAGCGAATATTCGTAACTTTGTCTTTACATGTTTTCCTCCATGTTTTGAAATTCTTTC
This sequence comes from Bacillus sp. ISO11, assembly GCF_003458115.1. Classification (NCBI taxonomy): domain Bacteria; kingdom Bacillati; phylum Bacillota; class Bacilli; order Caryophanales; family Bacillaceae; genus Bacillus; species Bacillus sp. ISO11. The sequence continues at coordinate 36,731 of NZ_QXCO01000013.1, forward strand.
TTCATTATTTGGTGTCATAGAAAAAACGCCTCCTATTTCGTTTTTGAAAACGAGACGAGAGACGTATAACTACCCGTTGCAGCTGACCGCCACCATGTTTGGGCGGCAAGTCAGCGGAAAATAAAGACCGCATCAAACGTTAATTTGATACAGTTTCTACAATTATGGACTCGGATTGGCTCGAACTCAAGATCTCCACCCTGTGAAGGTGGAGGGGTATTTGATTACTCTTCTTCTTGCATTAAAAATTTCCAAAAACGTTTTAATTCTTCACGCTTTTTGGATGGTGCAAACTTTATATCTTTTAACCATTGATCTAATTCTATTTTGTTTCCGTCCTCTGTAACATTAAAATCTCGCCCTAAAAGAAAATCAGTAGATACATTAAAGTAATCTGCTATACGTATCAAGGTATTGTAATCAGGTTGACGTTCATTTCGTTCGTACATACCAATCGTACTTTCACTTAGCTGAAGCGAGTGAGCAAGTTCTTTTTGCGTAATTCCTCTTTGTTTTCTTAAATCACGAATTATATTTCCAAACGTTTTCATTCTATCACCTGATAATATATTAACACAATATGTGTTAAATAATTAAAATTTTTAAAAGTTGATAATTAGAATCTATTGACAACACAAATTGTGCGGTTTATATTTAAAATAACAACACGAAATGTGGTCTTAGGGGGAGAAGATATGAATTATGAAAGAGTGGCCCAAAATCTAATTAGATTAAGAAATGAAAAATCTAGAGAAGAAGTGGCAAGAGCTGTGGGAATCAGTGTTAGTACATTGCAAATGTATGAAAATGGTCAGAGAATTCCACGGGATAATATAAAAATAAAATTAGCGAATTTTTATGGTGTTACAGTACAAACAATTTTTTTTGATTCAGAACAACACGAAGTGTGTTGAATAATATTAGATTTTTAAGATTATGTAGTTATTTTTTAGAAATTTAAGTTTGGAAAGTGTTTTAGGAAATTTTACATAAAAAAATAATATTTTTATCATTATATATAAATAATAGGAGTGTATTTGCTTGAACATGAAAACATTTGAAATGCGTGAAAAACGATTAGCAGAACTACTAGGTGCAAAAGTACTATGGGAATTTATAAGTGCTGTCACAGAGGAAATTGAAAAACAAGAATTAGAGTCTACACCAGGTTTATTAGAAGATCTATTCGTACATGTGAAAGAAACTATTCAAATTCAAAATATGAATCAACGCACAACAAAAGCCCCTGTAAAAACAGAGGCTGATGGTATAAATAAAGATACATTATTTATGGAAGCATATGTAGAGTTAATCAATCATAAGTTTGTTATTTCTGAATTAGCTGTAGAGCTTTCATCTGTTCTAAAAGAATTAAATTGTTTTGTTCAATCATCTTTGCCACAGCTTCAAAATAAGCTTGACTCTCAAGAAGCTCAACATGCTTCTCTTTAAGGAATTTTATTTCTTTATGCTCAAATATGTTATTTCCGGATTGTCGGATTAATTTATTATCTATGCACAACGTATCGTAGAATATGTTTTATTTTAAATTATATATGTGTGATATAATATATAAATCATTTTTGGGGAGGAATTATTTATGAAGTGCAATAAATATAATTGGGTACATTTAAAGAGGGAAAGCGTATCAATGACCCTATAAACTACGTCTACCCTTATTATTGGAGGGTAAAGTGTGAATTCATCTCATTCACATTCAATATTACGCCATAATCAAATTTTATTATGGCTCTGTGTTCTTTCTTTTTTCAGTGTTTTAAACGAAATGGTTTTGAATGTTTCATTACCTGATATCGCTAGTGATTTTAATAAGGAACCAGCAAGTATAAACTGGATAAACACAGCGTTCATATTAACTTTTTCTATAGGAACAGCTGTATATGGAAAGTTATCGGATCAGTTAGGCATTAAAAAGCTACTCCTATTTGGAATTATAGTAAATTGCTTCGGATCAGTTATCGGGTTTGTTGGACACTCTTTCTTTCCCGTACTTATTTTGGCTCGGTTTATTCAGGGAGCTGGCGCAGCTGCATTTCCAGCACTTGTGATGGTGGTTATTGCGCGCTATATTCCAAAAGAAAATAGCGGTAAAGCATTTGGGCTTATTGGGTCCATTGTAGCAATGGGAGAAGGTGTCGGACCCTCTGTTGGTGGAGTGATTGCCGAATATGCTCATTGGTCTTATATACTGCTTTTGCCTGTTGTAACGATTATCACTGTTCCCTTCCTTGCAAAATTATTGAAACAGGAAGATGTAATAAAAGGGAGTATTGATGTTAAAGGAATAATATTTATGTCCGTTGGTATTGTATTTTTTATAATGTTTACGACATCTTATAGAATTTCCTTTCTAGTTGTTAGCATTATATGTTTCTTGATATTTGTTAAACATATTAGAAAAGTGTCTAATCCTTTTGTTAATCCTTCGCTAGGCAAAAATATATCATTTATGATTGGAATCATTTGTGGAGGACTTATATTGGGAACCGTAGCAGGATTTCTTTCTATGGTTCCTTATATGATGAGAGATGTCTACCAATTAAGTACTGCCACAATTGGAAGTGGGATTATTTTTCCAGGAGCAATGAGTGTTATTGTTTTCGGTTATATTGGGGGAGTGCTTGTTGATAAGAAAGGTTCTCTATTTGTATTAACAACTGGAGTTGCATTTCTTTCTATAAGCTTTTTAATAGCAGCCCTTTTTATAGAAACAACGCCTTGGGTCATAACAATTATAGTAATGTTTGTTTTTGGCGGGCTTTCTTTTACGAAAACAGTTATCTCTACCATTGTTTCAAGTAGTTTGGAACAAAAGGAAGCTGGTGCTGGAATGAGTTTGCTTAATTTCACAAGCTTTCTATCAGAAGGAATGGGTATTGCGATTGTAGGTGGATTATTATCGATACATTTGCTAAATCGAAAATTATTACCTATAAATGCTGATCTGTCTACTCATTTGTATAGTAATCTGCTATTAATTTTTGCAGGAATCACAATTACTAGCTGGTTAGTTACAATGAAAATGTATAAACGTTCAAGAAGAAATATATAAAGAGCCAAAGAATTCATTTTTAAACGAATTTATTGTTATATTTTTGGGTAGAGAATATCCTACATCAAAAATTAAACGATTTTAAGTATAACCTCGTCCTAATTTAGAACGGGGTTATACTTGTTTAAACTTTTAAACGTAAATAACTACATTGTCGCTTTATTATTTGTAATTACAACAAATTAGTTAAGGAAGACTTAAATACAAGTGGTTACTAAAATAGTGTCTTGCTTAAATTGTTCTCCTTTAATGTACCTCATATATCAGTCTCCTTATCTCATTTTTCCTACGAGTCACCCCAGCTTCAGAAACTGCGTAACGGAAACCAAAGAAATATGAAGCCAATTAATATAGTAAAAGAACAATTTAAAAATATGTTGAGATTATAAAATGGTGCCAAGAAAGGATTGCTCATTTTATGCTTCTACAGTTCATACAATAAATTGATGAATTTCTAAAAGCGGAACCATATCCGGAAATTTAGGCTGATGGTGAGTGAAGTAAAGATGCTTGGTGCTGTGAAAAATTAGGTAGTTTAAAAGGGGATTTTTTATGAAGAATGAACGTGTAGTAACTTGTAATAAAAAAGGAAGTATTGCAGTCGTTACAATTCAAAATCCACCAGTCAACACTTTAAGTTTAGAAGTAGTTCAACAATTAGTAGATGTATTAGAGGAAATAGAAATTGATAATGATATTTCAGTCGTAATTATAACTGGAAGTGGAGAAAAGGCCTTTGTAGCAGGAGGGAATATAAAAGAATTTCCAGATTGGATGGGCAAAGGTGAAAAATATGCCGAGATGAAATCATTAGAATTGCACCAACCTCTTAAGCAACTAGAGAATCTGCCTAAACCGACTATAGCTGCTGTTAATGGGTTAGCACTAGGTGGTGGATGTGAATTAGCACTTGCTTGTGACTTAAGGATAATAGAAGAACAATCTTTAATTGGATTACCGGAAATTACGTTAGGTTTATTTCCTGGGGCTGGAGGAACCCAACGCTTACCTAGATTAATTGGAGAAGGCAAAGCAAAAGAGATGATGTTCACAGGGAAATCGATTACAGCTAAAGAGGCAAAAGAAATAGGCTTGGTTAACTACATTACCCCTCGAGGAGAGGCGTTAAATAAAGCAAAAGAGATTGCAAGGGATATAAGTAAATTTTCTCTTCCAGCTCTCGCCTATATGAAGTTGGCAATTCGCGAAGGGGCAGCAGTACCTTTACAAGAAGGGCTTGAGATTGAAGCGCGTTACTTTGGAAAAGTATTTCAAACAGAGGATGTGAAGGAGGGGGTAAAGGCATTTATTGAAAAAAGAATGCCGCATTTTACAAATAAATAGAATGGGACGAAAAAAGTTATCCAGGTTTATTCTACACTATGTCAACATAGATGCTGTTTTTAAAGCTATTTATTTGTTTTTCGCAACACCTTCAGATCCAGTTCGTCTAATAAATAGATTTGTAGTAGCATGTCTATTTCAAAAGTGAAAATAAATAAAAAGGCGGAGGAATAGAATGGAAAATGGTACAAATGAAAAGGAAATAAATCAAACGCCTTTAGTAAGTGTATTAATTCCTACGTATAATCGTCCACACTACTTTGAAAAAGCTTTATGTAGTGTATTAGAACAAACGTATCCTAATATAGAAATTATAATAGGGGATGATAGTACAAACGACGAAACAGAGAAAGTGTTACAAAAGTACTTGTATGATCATTCAAATATTATTTATATAAAAAATAGGTCAACTCTTGGACAATTTGAGAACTCACGTATGTTATTTCATGAAGCGAAAGGTGAGTATATAAACTTCTTAATGGATGATGATTTATTTCATGTAAATAAAATTGAAAAAATGATGAAATACTTTTTAAATGACCTAGATAATGAAATTAAACTTGTAACATCCCATCGCCAAGTAATGGATGCAGAAGGAAACCTATTGCCAGATGTTTATTCAACGATGCGTTTATTTTATACAGATACAATTATAGATGGGTCACAATTAGGAAAAATGGTGATTATGAATCAAAAGAATTATATAGGAGAACCGACAACGGTTTTATTTCGTAAAAGTGATTTAACAGAACCGTATGGTGTATTTGATAAAAGGCGGTATCTTTGCAACGTAGATGTAGCTTCATGGTTATCCTTACTAAGTAAAGGGAAAGCAGTATATATAGCGGAGACACTCAGTTACTTTCGATTACATTCAAATCAGCAGTTAAATGAATCTAATAAAATGATGGATGGGTTAGAGGATTTTTCTCATAGTATTATTATAGCTGGAGAAAAATATGGTTTCTTATCCTCCGAGGAGGAGTTAGACAGAGCTATTACAAATTTTCTAGACTATGCAAGAAGAATTGTTCCATCATCCATATTATATTCATTGGACTACTATCAAAAAATCAAGCTAAAGAAAATAAATATTGAAAAGAAAAAACAGCGTATGAATATCAACTCGCACCTCCCAAAAGTCAGTATACTAATTCCTGCCTACAATAGACCTCATTACTTAGAATTAGCCCTCAAAAGTGCTTTGAATCAAACCTATGAAAATATTGAAATTATAATTTCTGACGATAGTACAAATGATGAAGTAAAAACAATGATCCAGCCATACTTAAAAGAACATGAATGTATAACATATGTTAAAAATGAAAATCCATTGGTGGCTGAAAATTTTAATCAATGTATAGAGCTTGCTACTGGTGAATATATAAATTTTTTATTAGACGATGATTTATTTCATCTTGAAAAGATTGAGAGAATGATGAAATACTTTTTTGAATTAGAAAACATTGCATTTGTGACGTCGTACCGTGAACTGATTGATGAGAATGGAGAGGTATTACCCCCCTCAACATTGAATATGAAAATTGCCATAGAAACTACAATTTTTGAAGGGGAAACACTAGGGAATTATATGTTGAAAAACTTGAAAAACGTAGTTGGAGAACCGACAACGGTTTTGTTTAATCGCAATTTTTTTGGAGGGAAATTTGGTTATTTTAAGGGGAAAGCGTATTCTTCTATTAATGACATTGCAACTTGGTTAGATATGATGAGGAAAGGAAAAGTAGTTTATATAGAGGAACCTCTTAGCTACTTTAGACAACATAGTGGACAAAATCAAAAACAAATGTACTTTATATTAATGACAATTGAAGAATGGATTGAATTAATTACAGATGCACATAATAGTGGATTTTTAAATACTGAACAAGATTATAAAGAGAGCCTATCTTATTGTTTGGAGAATGCGGGATTTATACTTAAGGATGCAGTAAGAAGTGGAGAACTAGATCAAATTTATAATGAAAAGATAAAAAACGGGTTAATTAAACTAGTTACTCATATATTTGAGAAGAATATTTGTTATTGCCAATATTGCAATCAAGAATTTAAAAGTTTTTCTCCTTGGCCAGCACATTATGATTTTCTAAAATATGAATTTGAGATGTGGAATAAAGATACAGGTATCTGTCCAGTTTGCTATTCGATGGATCGTGACAGGTTGTATCGTGCGTACATTGAAACAGAGACGGATTTGTTAAGTAGGAATTATACTATGCTTCATATTGCACCTGAAGAGAAGGTAAGAGGATGGCTTAACCAGTTTAAAAACATTACTTATATATGTGGGGATTTAGAACCAAAGGATTCTTTAATGGAGGAAATTGATATTACGAGAATTGCATACGAAAATAATACCTTTGATGTTATTTTATGCAGTCATGTATTAGAACACGTGCCTGACGATGAAAAAGCAATGCGAGAATTATATAGGGTACTAAAGCCAAATGGATGGGGAATTATTCAAGTGCCAATCGTAATGAATGTAGATTTTATTATAGAGGATAAATCTATTGTAACGCCATTATTGAGAAAATTAGCCTTTGGTCAAGAAGATCATGTTAGGATTTATAATCGATCGGGATTTATTCAACGATTAACAAATGCGGGCTTTAAGGTAGAATTGTATAACATAGCTGAGAAACAAGGAATAGAAATTGCTAGGAAATTCGGATTATCTGAAACGGATATGCTCTATATTGTCCGAAAATGATAGAAAGGAATAGATGCATATGGAGAATATTCCTTTTTTACGTGCGTCAATTGTACCTGCAAACGAGTACTTAGATAAATTAGAGCAAATTGATATATCCCACATATATACAAATTATGGACCTATAAATCAACGTTTTGAAGAAACAATTATGTCGGAATTTTTTCAGAACAGGGGAGCAGTTACAACAGTAGCAAACGCAACGCTAGGGTTAATGGCGGCAATTCAATGTAAGAAAAGAAAAAAAGGAAAGTATGCTCTTATGCCTAGTTTTACATTCCCTGCTACTCCATTGGCAGCTATTTGGTGTGGCTTGGAGCCTTATTTTATTGATATTTCATTAGATGATTGGTGTATGGATAAAACGGTACTTTTGGATAAGATTGATGAATTAAACGAAGAGGTTGCAGTTGTTGTTCCATATGCAACATTCGGATCATGGATGGACTTGAAAGACTATGAAGAATTAGAGAAAAAGGGTGTTCCGGTTGTTGTAGATGCGGCACCAGGGTTTGGATTAATGCATGAGGGTGTACATTACGGTCAGAATTTTAGTGGTATGATTGTATATAGCTTTCATGCAACAAAGCCTTTCGGAATTGGTGAAGGTGGTATGATATATAGCCATAATGAGGAAGAGATAAATCAAATTAAAAGAATGGGGAATTTCGGATTTGATCATAATCGTGAATGTACGATGATGGGGTTTAACTGTAAAATGACTGAATATGCAGCAGCTATTGGGATTACAACGATAAATAAATGGGATCAAAAAATGCAAGAACGAACTCGTATCTCTGAATGGTATAAACAGTTATTACAAAGTACGGGATTAATCAAAAAAGGCTGGCAAGTTCAAAAGACAAAAGCAGTTATTCATCAATTTATGCCTATTCTCGGTTCAGAAAAAATTAACAATATGCAGATAATAGAAAAGTTGAAAAAGCAAAAGATAGAAGCTAGATCATATTTTTCACCATCTTGTCATCAACAAGATTTCTTTAAAAAATATAAGTCTACAGATTTAACAAATACAAATAAAATAGAAAAACGAATAATTAGTCTACCTTTATGGGAAGGAATGACAAAAGAAATCGTAGAGAAAATTATAATGTGTTTAATGCAGAAGGGGGTTTCCACAGATGAATAGTTTTTATAGTCAAGAAGAGTTGAGCGAAATTGGCTTTCTATCTGTCGGGGAAAATGTATTAATAAGTAAAAAAACCAGCATATATAATCCAGGTGCTATATCTGTTGGAAATAATGTAAGAATCGATGACTTTTGCATTTTAAGTGGCAAAATTACAATTGGAAGTTATTCGCATATAGCGGCATATACAGCGTTATTTGGAGGAGAAATGGGGATTGAAATGCATGATTTTGCAAATATTTCATCAAGTACAATTGTATATGCAGCAATTGATGATTTTAGCGGAAATACATTAATGGGACCGACTGTTCCACATCAATATAAAAATGTGAAAGTTGGAAAAGTTATTTTAAAAAAGCATGCCATTGTTGGTGCGCATTCTATTATCTTTCCCAATGTAGTAATAGGAGAAGGGGCGGCAGTTGGCGCGATGAGTATGGTAAAAGAAAGTTTAGATGATTGGTATATATATGTTGGGGTGCCCGTAAGAAAAATAAAAGCTCGTAAAAAAAATATAGTAGAATTAGAAAATGAATTTTTAAAAAGTATTAATTCCTGAGTGTTTAAAAGATTTTGTTGCAGCATTTCTCAAAAAAATAAAAATAGAAGAAATGACAAATGTATCAAAAGCTACTCTTTACAGAGCAATTAGAAAAAGAAAAAAGGATATTGTTTAAGTACTCACTTAATACGTGAGTACTTTTTTGGTTTAAATAAAGTATTTAAAAAATATCTGAAACAAAAATGTAAAAGTAGATGATTTAGAAATATATATTAAACTGGTGATAGTTATGATGAAAAAATATACTGGTTATAGGTTACTTGAAGAGTATTGATTATTTGTTGAGGTCTGGAGAAGTCAAAAACGCTAATGGTGGATATCGAGTGTTATTTAAAAAAGAGGTTGGGTATCTAAAAGTTCCAACCCTTTTTGTAAATGAGTAAATTCAGATAGAGAATGGTCTATATTACAATTATTGCTGTGAATGTAAAAGTAATAATTTTTTTATAAAAAACCATGATATGAATACTCTTTTTCTTATCCTATCTTGGTGGTTGTATTATAGATTTATAATCTCCTTGCTCCGCTGGTGTTAAGCATATCAGTTGGCATTCTAACAGATTTAATTGTACACATCCCATTATCTTTAAAAGAGAATATTGCTGTAACCATCTCATGACCTGCTTCATGGTCAATTCTGTGTACAAATAAACGTGTTCCAGCAGGAATTACAAATAGAAAAGGTGTTTGACCAGTAGGGGTCATTTCTATTTTCAAATCTTTTTGCGTGTCATAAAAATGTCCAACCTCAAATGCACGAAATTCATTTGGATTATTATAATAGTTATATGGATATAGATTCTGATACATAAATCTAACCTCTTTCTTTTTGTAAATTTATTTAATACATTAACCTATATATTCTTTAATTTAATTTGTGTATAGGCTAAAACATAATAATAGGGAAAATCGTATGAGGGAATGGATTTGATATTTTTACAATGGATTACATATTGCCAGTCACTGCCCTCTGATAGAAATAAGACAGTAATTTTCGTAAGTAGTTTGATGTCGTTGTTTATATTAGAAGAACAACCTTTTGTACCATTCTGAAATTTTCTGATTCAGTTAGTTACAGAGCATTCAAGATTTATGTTTAATTCTCTGATATAGGAGATAGTTTTTTGTTAGGCAATCCCCCAATTTTGTACAGACAATCATCTAACACATAGACAGCAAAATATAATACCGTGAAAAATACATTTAAATTGAGGAGTGATTGTCTGTGTATTATCCGTATAACCCGTATTATCCACCTTATACTTATGACGATGGTATAACGAATCGTACAACTGGTCCTAATTCAGATTTATACCAGGCTGGTTATCAAGACGGCTATCAAGCTGGTTATCAAGATGCGCAACAACCTGGGCAATATGTGGGGGAGGAAACTTCCATTAGACAAAGCTATCCACTAGTTGTCCGGGGAGGTGGCGCTCTTAGTTTTAGTGCGCAACCGGGAAATCAACAGGGAGATTTCAATATACTTGAGTTGTTTTTCAAGGGAGGGCAAAGACCAGCACCTTCAGGATTAGCTCCTGGCGAAGGTTCTTGGGTTGATCGTGGACTGAGAGAAAACGAGCCGACCATTATTCATCAGTGGGTTCCCGCGGGAGTTACATCTGCCCGCTGGTTCGATGATTTAAGGGACCCAAATAAGTACTGGACATTCTATGTTTATAATACCGGTCAGGGAGTAATGAGAGTAACACACGCATTTCCAGGGAAACCGTTTTAGTTTCAGTTTTTGAACGTATATACCATCGGCCTAGGTTTCTTAGGACTGGAAAGCATAACAATTGTGGAACATACACTTTTCTTTAATAAAAGATTGATAGAGATTAGTACCCTTTTAAAAAAAGATACCCCACGTGCCTTGAATGGGAAGTACAATCTGAAATAGATTCAACCTTCGTTGGGGTAATGGTTCGCCCATTACAGGATAATAATTTTAATACACGGATGAGATATTACACAGGTCTCCTCATGAGGGTAGTAGGTTCATGCGCAATGAAACTAGTAAAGATAGAGATTAAAGGGCTTGCTTCCTATTACATCAAAACAAGGTTATTAACTTAACTAGTGCTACTCAGAAGGTATAAATAGGGGCAGAAGCACTTTGGGAGCTTATAAGTGTAGTAATAGAGAGAATTAAAAAGCAAGAATTAGAGTCTATACTAGGTTTATTAGAAAATCTATTCGTACATGTGAAAGAAACCATTCAAATTCAAAATATGAATCAACGCATAACAAAAGCCTCTGTAAAAACAGAGGCTGATGGTATAAATAAAGATACATTATTTATGGAAGCATATGTAGAATTAATCAATCATAAGTTTATTATTTCTGAATTAGCTGTAGAGCTTTCATCTGTTCTAAAAGAATTAAATTGTTTTGTTCAATCATCTTTGCCACAGCTTCAAAGTGAGCTTGATTCTCAAGAACCTCAATCTGCTTCTCTTTAGGGAGTGATTGAAGTATTTCTTTTATTTCTTTACACTCGTATATATTATTCTCCGAGTCTTCGATTAATTTATTGCGACGATTGGTGTATTCAAGTGCACCTAAGGTCGCTAATGCGCGAGGATCTAATCCTAGAATTTCCATGTATTCCTCTCCTTTCCTCTACAATAATTCGATAGGGGGAAGGAGATTCCTTTAATGATTTGGTGAAATTGTGAAAGGTGACACTTATGTTAATTTGAATATCTTTTACTAACTTATTCTGTATAAAAAATAGCTGCACAAAAGTACAGCTATTCTTCTTCGCAAATTTATATAGCTTCAATGACGAATTGAGATTGAGGTATATAGAGTAATTGAGCTGTTAAGGAAGTTGTTGTATTAGCAAATGGGTATGCTTCCTTATAAAGAAAATTACTATACACTATTTCATTCATTTCATAGGTCGTACACAGTTTTTTTAGGATTTTTTGAGAAATTTTATTTGTACAAGCAGCAATAAAATCATAATCTCTTTTACTTATTTCTTGAATGGCATGTGAAAGAAGAGTAGTGACTATACCACTTCCCATCCAATCTGGATGACAAGCGCCCATATCTAGATAGACCAATTTTTCTTTATTTAAATGAGAAAACTCAATAGATTCTGTCTCTAATGTATCTAAAAGTTGAAAAATAGGTTCCATTTGCGGGCATAGTTCAATCGCTTTCTCTGTATCTATTAGTGGCTGGGTTAATTTTTTTGTTAAAAGAACTCCAACAATTTGAAAATTTTCTATTGCTACAAAAGACATAGCTTGAGATACAGCTTGTTTCATCATTTCTTCGCACATTTTGTGAAAAGGAGCAAAAGGAATTTGTAAATTGCTTACAAGAGGTTCATTATTCACAAAAGAATGTGCAAGTAAATGTGCTGCATCTTTCACGTGGTGTGTATCAAGTAGCTCAATATTCATATGTTTTTCCTCTTTCCTGATATAGTTAATAGTAATTAAAAGGATTAAAAATTTTATTTCATCTAGTTAAGTTTAGCTATTAAAGCGCTAACAAATATGGTTATGAAACATATGAATGAATCTGTTTAGTAGCAATCGAAATATGTTTATAAAGAAATTCTACGATCTCATCTATACATTCAACAGTTGTATATGGAGAGATTGAAAAGAACTTCAATGTAGAAATCGGATTTCTATCATAACTGTTTATTACATCTACTACACAAGAACGAGTTGTATCACCAAAAAATACTTGATCGCGATTTTCCCCTAGGTAATTAAATAGTTCAATATTTAATCGGTTTGTATCCTCAATCTCTTCTTTTGTTGCAAGGCCTATTCGTTCTTTTTCCCAATTTTCTTGGCCATCTCCATTCATATAGAAACGGAAAGTTGTAATTGGTCCATATGTAAAATCATTTGTGATTGCGACTTGAGGTAGCGCCTTGCGTAACTTCTCTCTAAATAATAGATTTACACGAATATAATTTGCTAATAATTTTTGATATCCTTCAATTCCAAAGGCTAATAGATTGATATACATGGGAATAGCGCTACCAGCTCGTGAACATTCTAAGGTATAGCCTGTATGATAACTCCCATATGATCTATTACCAAGATAAGGTGTATCATCTTGTTCAATGTCCATCAGTTGTAAATCAGTATGATTTTTTACGATTAAAATGCTTGAAGCGTAAGGTGTTTGTCCTAATTTATGAAAATCAAAACATACACTATCTGCAAGAGACATAAATTGCATTTTATCTTGTACGTATTGTAAGGCATTTTTTACATTAGGTTCAAATGAGAGTGGATTTTCTTCAAAATCATAATTATTAAAGAAACCATAGAATCCGCCCATTGCAGAATCAGCATGGATATAAATAGGTTTTAATTTATATGTTTTCTGTATTGCTTCAGCGCTTTCTTTAATTTTTTTTATATCATCAATGGTAAATGTATCTGTTGACCCCATAGTAGCTAGAATATAAAGGGGGATACCGCCATTTTCAATAACTTGTATCATTTTAGCCTCTAAATCTTCAATATCCATAGAATTTGTATAAGGATCAGTTTTCACTTTTATTAAGTGATTTGACCCAATACCAGTTGCTTCAGCTGATTTTAATAAACTATAATGTGCATTTTCAGAAGCAAAGCAATATACATTTTGTGGAGCGCCATGTTCTTTTGCTAATGGGAATTGTTTGGAAATTGCTAAGCGCAGGCTAGAAAACACGCATCCTTGTCCACCCCATGTGGTATATCCACCGCTATTATGTGGATTATAACCTATCAGTTTTGAAAGCATGGATACCACTTTCACTTCTGCTTCTGCTGCCCCTGGACCATATACATCCCAAACGCCATTACCATTTAAAAGGGCCATGGTTATTACCCCTAATAGTGAAGGTATACTTGGTAGTGGTACAGCGTTAGACAAATAATATTTATTTGGATACGGATGACCATTCATAAATTGGTTTAGCTCTTCTATAACCTCAGACATAGTAATTCCAGCTAGCGGAATATGACTTTGGTGAATTAAGTCATTGTAGTATCCTTCTGATTTTTCCTCACATTTACCTAAAGTAGCTCGCTCTTCATTTTTTAATTGGTCAAGATTTTTAATTATTTTCTGCATAGATTCTAATAATAGTTGTTGTTTTTCTTCATTTCCGTCAACGCTCGGAAATAATTTTAAAATATCTTGCATGCAGTCACTTCTCCTTGTGAAAAACTGGATTTTTATTTTACTTGGTTAAACATAAGGGTATAATAATTTGTAATTGCCCTTTTGAATACTTAGAAATGAGGAGCTATTTAGAAAAAAATGTAATTCCATAGAAGATTATATGAATTATGGAATTTAAAGTAAAGAAAAATTTTTTGATTTATTTTAAAAAAAGTAATTGTGAGATAATGAAGTTTCTAAAAATATTTCTGAATTAATTGTTTATTCGGTTTGCATGTTGCCTTAGCATGTATTCAACTAGTGTAGTAGATATTTTAATATAATGTAGAACGTATTATAAGGTAGTTGAATAAAAGGGTTCAACTACCTTATAAACTGTAGATATTGTTGGGAAAAGATAAAAAAATAGGGTGGAAGTGCTAAAGATATGTTCTAGTGGAGAAGAAGTAGTAGTATGGATTTGGTAGAAAAATCAGCATAATTTTTTATGGAAGAATAATTATTTGATCAAAGTTGTTTAATGAATTCAATTTCATTATCTAATAATAATGGACGAGTTAAGTGGGAAGAGTTCTCTTCAACCTGGGTAGAATTTTTTGCACCAGGAATAGCAACTGAAACGGCAGGGTGACTTAAAACATAACGTAAAGCAACTTGCGCTAAACTTCGATTTGATCGTACAAGTGAACGTAATTTCTCTACTTTGTTTAAGCTATCTTTAAACCACTTTTCTTTTGGCCAATCTTTTCTTAAATCATCGTCTGGAAATTGAGTTTCATGATTAAATTTTCCAGTTAAAATCCCCATCTTAAGTGGACCTCTTATCACAGCACCTAAATTATGTTTTTCAATATAAGGAAGGATGTCTTTTTCAGGTTCTTTATTCAAAATACTATAATCTAATTGTACGACATCTAAATCATTATCTTGATTAAAATGTTTTATATAATCTAAATCATTAGTAGAAACACCAACGGCTCTCACTTTGCCAGATTTTTTTAAGGTTTGGAAAGCTTGTAGAAAGGCTTCTGTTTCTTCATGTTTATCCCACCAAATATGACAAAAGTACACATCTATATAATCCGTTTTAAGCCGCAGTAAACTAGCCTCAAACGCATCAATGATCTTTTGAGGATCTCCATAAATAGCTGGTTGATTTGGGTCATAATGATGACCAATTAATCCACCTTTTGTAGAAAGAATGATATCCTGCCTGCGATTATTTATAGCTTTTGCAACTAGCGTTTCACTATGACCTAGTCCATAAACATCAGCAGTGTCAATAAAATTGACCCCTAGGTCAATTGCTTTCTCAATTGCATCAATGGATTCATTATCTTTTACTGCACCCCATTCATCTCCACCAATTGCCCAAGAACCAAATCCTATCTCTGAAACTATTAATCCTGTGTTACCTAATAATCTATATTCCATTATGTACGGACTCCTCCTTTACAGTTTATGTTATTAGAAGTATATATAGTGACCAGTTGGAATATTCTTGAATTTATTTTCGGAGTATAAATTAAACAATTTCCTTTAATAAAATATGTAAGATTGCTGTATAAAAAGAAATTAGAATTATTAGTGAAATGATTTTTTATGCTTAAATTGAATAAAAGTATGAACTGTTACAGTATAAATATGAGTTTTATTCATAATTTTAATAACTATGCAATAAGTGAAATAAATGTTGAATTTAGTCGGAAAATATAGATTTACAAATTGCAGAATATGTACATATAGTTGTAACTGTAAATATTATCCGTTTTTAAATATTTATAAAAGGAGAAATTCATATGAAAGAAATACAAGAGAAATATGAAATTGTAGAAGAATTGGATGCAACGGTAGGCCAAGAAGCATTATGGATAGCTCATCAAATGGAAATAGAAAAAGGAATGAACAATGAACCGATTATAATAAAGTTAAAAGGAAAACTTCAGATAGAGGTTTTGGAGAGAGCGCTTACTGTAATAGTGCAATCACATCCGGCGCTACGTACAATATTTAAGAAGAGGGATGAAAAAATAAAGCAATTAATTCAAAAGAATGTAGAATTTGATATACCAATTAAGGATTTAACTGCTTTTAAAAACACAGAACAAAAATCTATTTTAAAAAATTTCTTAGAATCTATAGTGAATGAGAAATTTAGTTTAGAAGAGGGGCCTTTGTTTAAATTCCACATCATTAAATTCAGTGAAGATACATTTATTTTACATTTAATGTTTCATCATATTATTTACGATGGATGGAGTTTAGGAGTTTTCATCCGACAATTATCCAATACGTATGGTGAATTAATTCAAGGGAAGACGAATGTAGAATTTGAATCTCCTTATCAGAACCTCGTAAAGTATGAGGAGAGTTTTATTGATAGTGCAATATATAAAGAGGGATCATCGTATTGGGAAGATTATTTACAAGGTGAATTGACTCCTACAGAGTTTCCTATTGATTTTAATAAAATGAATGAAAAGAGATATACGGATAAAAATATAAGCAAGAATATTAATTCGGATCTATTTTATCAAATACAATGTTTTGCTAAAAAAAATAATATAAGTATTTATCGAGTAATGTTAAGTACTTATTGTACCTTACTTCATCAAATGACAAATGCTGAAGAGATAATTGTTGGTATTCCAATTAATACTAGACCACATACAGAAAAACGAAATACTTTTGGTTACTTTGTTAATACATTACCTATACGTATAACAATAGAAAAGGGAGAGACATTTAAGGGGATACTTAATAAAGTTAATAAATCTATTCATCTAGCTATTACGTATAAACATAATCCTTACTCACATATAGTAAAAGATTTAAATCTAAATACAAATACAAATCATAATATGATATATTCCACAGCATTTAATACGATGAAGATACCGGAATTAAAAATTCCTGATATGGAGTCAACAGTTTTAACAGATTGTAAAAGAGTAAATCCTTTTAATATGACCTGGAGAATAATGAGATACGAAGGGGAAACAGAGAATAAAATTGAGGTTGACTATAACTCAGCATTATATAAACCAGAGAGTATTAGTGATTTAATTGAAAGATATGTATATTTGTTACAAAAACTAATGAAGAATGTGAACGAACCTATCCATTCATTGGATTTGCTTTTAGAAAAAGATCATCGTCTATACAAAGAGATGAACTCAAATGCTCTTACATATCCTCATTCAAAAACACTAGATCAATTAATCGATCTACAAGCATTAAAATCGCCAAATCAAATAGCGATTTCAAGGGGGGATAAATCCATTACCTATTATGAATTACAGCAAAAGTCAAATCAAATAGCGAATTATTTACGTGAAAATGATTTGAAAAAGGGACAACGTGTAAGTATTACAATGGAGAGAGAGATTGATACCATTGTATGGATTCTAGGCATCTTAAAATCAGGTGGAGTTTATGTACCAATTGATCCAAAGTTTCCTGAAAAAAGAATAGAATACATCTTAAAAGATAGCGAAAGTCAAATGATTATTACGAAGAAAGAATACAGGGGATTGGTTGAAAGGTTTGCGATTCATACAATTTATCTAGAAGATTTTCATTACACTAATTCTATAGAAAATATTGCGTCTACACATACCATAGAAGATGCAGCTTATATTATCTACACGTCAGGTTCAACAGGTTTGCCAAAAGGAGTCGTTGTACCACATAAAGGCGTAGTTAATTTATCATATTCAGTAATCAATACATTTCATTTAGGCAAAGAAGATGTGTTTTTGCAATTTGCAACGATCATTTTTGACGCCTCCATTATGGAAATATTTCCGATTTTGCTATGTGGAGGGAGAATGCATTTAATTTCTGAAATCGAAAAACGTTCAGCAGAGGAATTTATAAATGTAATTGAGAAGAATAATATTACAAATGTGGTTTTACCAACTGCGTTTTTTAAATTAATAGCTGATATGCCAAAAGAAATGTTACTTAAATTAAATTCTGTAAAACGTGTATTTGTAGGAGGGGAAACCTTACCTGCTGAATCAGTTCGTAAATGGCAAAGTAAATTAGGGTTAAAGATTCCAGTTCTTAATGCATATGGTCCTACTGAAACTACTGTATGTGCAACCATGTATGAAGTAAATGGTGAGATACAAAAAGAAATTTCTAGTATCCCAATAGGTAAACCAATTGCTAATAGTGAAGTTTTCGTGGTTAGTCCGTTCAATACATTATGTCCGTCAGGTGTAGTAGGTGAGTTATTTATTGGCGGTGATGGAGTTGCCAACGGATATTTAAATCAAAAGGAAAAAACAAAAGAGGCGTTTATTTCTTTTGATAAATCCTATAATCTTGATAAAAAGATGTATCGCACTGGAGATTTAGTACGTCTTTTACCGAATGGAAATTTAGAATTTATCGGAAGGAAAGATAATCAAGTGAAAATACGTGGGTATCGAATTGAGCTTGATGAAATCGAAGGAACATTATTTAAACATCCAGTGGTGAGAGATGCTGTAGTATTCACTTATCAAAACGACAAAATCGTTAGCTTTTATTTATCAAAAGACAATACAGAACTAAAACAAGAGGCATTAAAAACATTCTTAAGTGAAAGTTTACCAGATTTTATGATGCCAAATTATGTATTTCACCTTGAAAGTTTTCCTGTATCACCAAGCGGGAAACTAGATAGAAAAAAATTAGAATTACAAATCCCATCTTTACTTGAAAACATGCAGAAGCAATATGTACCACCTAAAAGTGAAACGGAAAAAAGGTTAGTAAAAACATGGGCAGAGATTTTAAATTTAGGGAAATATAGAATCAGCAGAGAGGATGACTTTTTTAAACTTGGGGGACATTCATTAATTGCTGTGCAAGTGTTAAATCAAATTCAAAAAGAGTTTCATCTAAAAATTGAAATTAGAGATATTTTTGAGCATACAACGATTGCTAGTCTATCTGCTTACATCGATAAATTAATGGCAGTAAATCATGATAGGGAAGAACAGGAGATGCAAGTATTAAAAGTCGCAGATAAGGAAAGTTATCAGTTATCAAGTGCTCAAAAAAGAATCTGGTTTTTAAATAAGTATAACGCCATTAATAGAGTATATGATACACCACTACACATATGTATTGAGCCGAGTTTAAATAAGGATATTCTACAAGACACCATAAGATTTTTAGTTGAACGACACGAGATGCTACGAACAGTGTTTATTGAAAGAAATGGGGAGCCTAGACAAGTCATCTTAAACTCAATAGCGATTGATTTGATTCACGATGAGATTGAACATATGTCTAAAAAAGAACAACAAGAATATATACGTACAACAATAAATCAAACGGATCATACACCATTTTATTTAGAAAAGGGCCCTCTTTTTAGAATTAGAATTTTTAATCTGAATAAGAAAAAGTCTTATTTATATATCAATTTACATCACATTATTACAGATGAGTGGAGTGTAAGGAATTTATTAGATGAATTAATGAGGGTATATAGTGCCTTTGCTAAACGTAGAAATCCTGAGTTGCAAACTATTTCTAATCGATATGTAGATTATGCAGAGTGGGAACAGGCGCAGTTAAATTTAGGTCGATGGGATACAGAAAAATCTTATTGGATGGCCGAACTGGCAGCACCTCTTCCTATATTAAATCTTCCTTTAGATTTTAGTAGGAATCGTCAAAGTACAAATAAAGGTACAGTATTTGAAATGAAGTTAGATAATGAAATGAAAGAGTCTTTGAAACAAGTATGTGAACAAGAGAATGTTTCTATGTATATGCTATTTTTGGCAGCGTATATTCAATTGTTACATTATCTAACGGATCAAAAAGATATTATTGTAGGTACACCGGTTGTTGGAAGGAATCATCAAGAATTTGAAAAAATACAAGGTTTTTTTGTAAATACCTTAGCGGTTAGAACACAATTGAATGATGTAAAAAATTTAACACAGCTATTACAAGTAGTGAGAGAGAAATGTTTGAATTCATTCCAAAACCAATCGTACCCATTTGATAAAGTAATTGAACAAATAAATCCTGATAGAAGCTTTGGAAATAACCCGATTTTTTCTACTATGTTTAGTTATCAGAAAGATATTCTGCAGCAACATGATGCGTATAAGCTTCAGTTGTTACCTAATAAACAAGATATTAGTAAATTTGACATTTCTTTAGCTGTTGAAGAAGGAGTGGATTATGTAGGGATTTCATTTGAGTATGATATTAATCTTTTCAAGGAAGAGTCAATTAATAGGTTTACTCAAAATTTACTTACTATACTGGACGCCTTTATTCATCAACGAACAGTAGCATATGAAAATCTTTCATTCCTATCACGGGAAGAAGAATCTTTATATAAAAAGGTAAATCATACAGAAAGACCATATCCTTATTTTCAAAATATACAGGAGCAATTCTATATGCAAGTAGATAGACAATCCAATCGGATTGCTATAGCGACTGAAACGGAATCTTTAACATATAGACAATTAAATATGAGCTCTAATCAAGTAGCTCAACATTTACTCGAAAAAGGTATAAAAAGAGGGGATAAGGTAGCCATATTTCTAGATAGAAGTATGAATAGTATCGTTTCTATGCTTGGAATATTAAAAGCCGGTGCTGCCTATATACCAATCGATGTAAAATACCCTGAGGATAGAATAAATTATATAGTTCGTGAAAGTGAGGCATGTAGAATTATAACGAGTAACAAATATAAAAGTCATTTGAATGTAAGTAATTATAAGGTTTCAATAATAGAGGATATATATCGTACGACTATAAATGATGATGTAAAAATTTTAAACAAACCAGATGACTTGGCATATGTAATTTATACTTCAGGATCAACGGGTAAACCAAAAGGTACATTATTAACACATAAAGGAGTATTAAATTTAGTTGAATGGAGAAATGAAGTATTTCAGATTTCTTCAAATGATAAAGTAACACAGTTTTATTCCCATAGTTTTGATTCTTCTGTATCGGAAATTTTTTCTACCTTGTTAAATGGG
Organism: Bacillus sp. ISO11; assembly: GCF_003458115.1. Taxonomy (NCBI): domain Bacteria; kingdom Bacillati; phylum Bacillota; class Bacilli; order Caryophanales; family Bacillaceae; genus Bacillus; species Bacillus sp. ISO11. The sequence goes on from NZ_QXCO01000013.1 coordinate 57,764, forward strand.
GCGGAACTATATTTATTAAGTGATGAACAGCGCTATTCAACTGTCGCATATGCTCAAGCCATTCAAGAAACACAAGCAACTATTTCTGACTTACCAACAGTATTTTTCAATGAATTATCAACGTCATTAACGAAACTGGATAGCGAAAAGATATGTTCTTTAAGATTTATAATAATGGGAGGAGAAGCTGCATCAACAAATGCCATTAGAAGTTGGCAAAATACTTTTAAAAACCAAGTACAGCTGGTAAATGAGTATGGTCCTACTGAAGCAACTGTCTCAGCAATGTATTATTTCATACCAGTCTTAGAAGATGAAAATAATCTTTTAGGAAGCATACCGATAGGTATTCCAATTTCTAATACAAAGGTTCATATATTGAATTCATTTATGCAACATTGTCCGGTAGGGGGCATGGGTGAATTATATATTGAAAGTTTAGGATTGGCCCAAGGGTATTGGAAGCAGGAAGAGAAAACAAAACAGGCATTTATTTCAAACCCATTTTCAGAAGACAATAGCAAAAGATTATACCGAACTGGTGATTTAGCAAGATGGTTACCAAATGGAAATATAGAATTTATGGGAAGAAAAGATAAGCAGGTTAAAATTAGAGGGCACAGAATTGAGTTAGGGGAAATAGAAGATGCAATGTTACAACTTGATGGGATAAGTCAGGCTGTGGTAACACAAACGAAAGATGGAATGTTACTGCAAGCTTATTATAAAACAGTGGACGGTATAGGGATAGAGAAAAATAAGTTAGCTTTACATTTATCAAATATATTGCCAGAATATATGGTCCCTAAATATTACTCTCATGTGTTAGAAATACCAATAACGGCGAACGGGAAAATTGATTTTGAAAAACTGCCAAAAATAGAGTTTGATCATGAGAAAAACGATGAGTGTAAACTTAAACCTCAAACTAAAGTGCAAAAAAACATTGCAAAGGTATGGTCTGAAGTTCTAAACGTAAAATCTATAGGGTTAAAAGATGATTTCTTTAATTTGGGTGGACATTCTCTAAAAGTTATGCCGGCATTAGTCAAATTAAAACCGTTATACCCTAACTTGAAAATTCAAGATTTCTTTAAGTATAGAACAATAGAAAAATTAGCCTCTCATATTGAAGAGATGGAAGATATGTCGTTCAAGAAAGAGAAAAATATGAATGTAGCATGTATGGAAAATGAAACGAAAACGACTCCTGTTTATGAAACAACTAAATTAGAAGAATGTGAGTTAGATATGGTGAATTATCCAAAGGCAGTTTTCCTTACAGGGGCAACAGGATATTTAGGAGCACATATTTTAGAACGGTTATTACAGTTACCATCTACGACTATTTACTGTTTAGTAAGAAAAAGTGAGGGTCAAGTAATTGGTGCAAAGTTAAAAGAAAGAATGGAGTTTTATTTCGGTAAAGAAATCCTCCAAAAGTTGAAGGAGAGAGTAGAATTAATTGAAGGAGATTTATCTTTGATGAATCTAGGTCTAGATTCAAAGCAATTGGACCATTTAAAGAATAGGGTAGAGTCAATCATACATTGTGGTGGAGAAGTTAGACACTATGGAGAACGTGAGCATTTTCAAAAGGTAAATGTTCAATCTACAAAATACTTATTGGAATTAGCTAAGAACACAAAGGCACGTTTTCATTATATATCGACTTTAAGTGTAGTAGGTCAGGCTGAAAGTGATCCAAAAGAATTTGAATTCTTTGAGTCTAATTTTGATAGAGGGCAAAATTTAGATAATCTGTATCTGGAAAGTAAGTTTCAAGGCGAGAAAATGGTCAGAGAAGCAATGGAAAAAGGAGTTCGTGCCACAATATACCGTGTGGGGAATTTAGTGGGTAACTCTAAAACAGGTAAATTTCAATACAATATTAATGAAAACGCATTTTATAGATTAGTAAAGGGGATATGCCTATCTAGCATAGCTCCTGACGTCAATACGTATGTAGATTTGACGCCTGTAGACTATGGAAGTTTAGCTATTACTGAATTATCTTATAAGGCCAATACAGTAAATAAAACCATGCATATTTGTAATCCACATCAGCTTAAATGGGACCAATTTATTAATAGTTTACAAGCTTTTGGATACGATATCCTGTTAATGAAACAAGAGAAGTATATAGAGAAGTTTTTTAATACAAATCTAACTACTGATGAACAGAAAGCTTTAGAGCTCATAATGCCTTTATTAGAATCTGTAGAAGAGCTATCAGTAGCTATACCATCTTGTTTATACACGCAAGGATATTTGAAGAATGTACATTGTTTAGAGCCAAATCAAGAGTATATCAATTTGTTATTAAATTATGCTATGAGTATAGAGTATTTACCATTAATTAAAGAACCAATACTGTTGTAATATACTCTATCTATTTTGAGCAAAAGGGAAGAAGGGTTTCACTTCGAAACTTTTTATTTAAAAATCTTAATTATTTGAGTACAAAAAATAAAAGATTGTATAGCGAAGAAGTAATAATGAAAAAGAACCTGTTTTCCATGGAAAACAGGTTCTTTTTGGGGGTAAAGATAACTTAGGGGTACGGAAAAGATTCCTTCCCAATATGATTGGGATCGCACTATCGAGAATATAAATATGCAATTATGCATATTTATATTGAATATTTTTAATAACTTTAAAATCTAATATATAATTAAAAAGTTTTTAATGAATTGATAAGGAGATGCGAGTATGAAGAAAGTCATAGGACTTATAGTATCATTATTTTTATTATTCTCTACCTATGCACCAACATTTACAGCAGCAGCCGAAGTTTTAAATAAAGTAGGCTGGGTGAAGGAAAATGAGAATTGGTACTATTATCAAAAAGATGGAAGTAAGCAAATAGATAACATTACTTTAGATGGAATAGAGTATTCCTTTTTTAAAGATGGGAGGCTATTCCAAGGGAGAAAACAGGTAGGAAAAGACGATTTATATTATAGTGAGCCTGGTAAATTAAAGACTGGATGGAGTTTTTCTGCAACTTCATGGAGCTATTTAAAAGATGGGAAGTATGTAACAGGAACATTTACCTATCAAGGAAAACCATTTGAAATTAATAAGTACGGGGATATGGAAAAAGGATGGATTACTCTTCGTTCTGCTGTTAAAAGAATCTATCCAAAGCCAGAAACAAAATTTCTATTTAAATCTAAACCTGTAAAGGATGGGGATGTCTTAGAGGTCATTTCAAAGCAGGGGTTATGGTATCAGGTTAAATATCAAGGAGAAGTCGGTTATGTTCGGATATTTGAATCTGTTGTAATTGGTGAATCACCAGTTCGTTCATGGGATGTAACAAAGGAAGCAACGAATTTGTCTCATTTTATGATAACGGAGTATCATAAAGATCCTGAAAAATACTTTCCACCCAATATTCAAAAGAAATTTGATAAACAACTAGATAGTGATTTAGCTCTTCTTGCGAATGGATTAAAATGGATTGATCAATTAAAAGAAGCACTCTATTTAGACAATAAACAAGGATGGGTACAAGAAGAAGGGAAATGGACGTATTATAAAAAAGATGGGCAAAGAATAACTGGTTTCCAAGCAATTGATGGGAAACGTTATTATTTTGGTACTGATGGTTTTATGCAAACGGGATGGTTACATACAAATGGATCAGATTATTATCTGGGAACCGATGGTGTGATGCAAACAGGAGTCCAACATATTGACGGGAAAATTTATTACTTTAGTCCGTTAGGTTCTGTACAGTCAGGATTTACAAATGTTGAGGGGAAACCGTATTATTTTGATGCTTCTCATGAATCAAAAAATGGTTGGATGAAGCAAGAGTTTAGTTGGTACTTACTACAGCCTTCAGGTGCATTACAAATAGGAGATTTTACATATAAAGACAAGAAATTCTCCTTTAATCAAGACGGAGAAATGGTTAAAGGTTGGATTACATTAGAATCCCTTGTTAAAAAAGTATATCCAGAACCAGATTTAAGAAAAGTATTGCGTGCAAAACGTGTGAATAATGGCGAAGTGATAGAAGTTACTGGAAAAATTGGCTCTTGGTACGAGGTGAATTATCAAGGAGAAAAAGGATACGTACGTATTCATGATGCTATTATCTTTGATCAGGAAGCTAAAAGTCCACTTACTTTGCTTGATGGAAAAGTAAAGATATTTGAAGGTGTATTGGATTATTTAAAAAGTGACGAAACAGTCATAAATAACACAATTGGAATTTTAGAAAAAGAAGAACAGCGTTTGTTAGATGATGCAGAGAACTGGGAAAGTATTTCAAGGAACGTAAACAACGCAAAGCAAGATGTACAGTATAAAGTACAAGTGATGAAAGATGCACATGGTAAGTTACAAGAACTTGTAAATGCAATGAAAGGTGATATAAAAAATTTAACCGTTACCCAAAGGAAAGAACTTGTAAAATTACTTGGAGCTGATGGAAAAGAATTATTAGATTTTGGTGTAGAGACATATAGTTTTATACTTCAGTACTATGAATCACTTATTGAGGCCTATGTTGGTTATTATCAAGCATTAGATGTGGTTGCGGCCAAAGCGATTGAATGTCAAAATGAGATTAATAAAGATATTCATCAAATCACATTGAATATGCAAGAGTTATCGAAAGGGTTATCTGGTGTAGTTAAAGATTTAGGACCAGTTGTAAATAGCTCCATTAATCTGAAACATTCCATTGATCAGGCAAAACCTGGGATGGAGGAACTTGTACAAGTAACACGAAAAAACGCTCCAATCATTGCGAAAGACTTACAAGCATTGGATGCGAAAGTCCCAGGATTCTTCACAGATTTCAAGATGGGAATAGATCTTGCAAATACATTTATGGACTCCGCTAATAAAATAGCAAGTCATAAAATTGATATACCTGCTGGAAGTATTGGCAGTATTGATTTAACAAATGCTTTCCGTGATTTTGGTGTTACTCCAGAAAAAATGAGAGAGCTTGAACAAGCTGATCGAGATACGACTAAATTCATGAATGTCACATTGGATGCTTGGCCAATTATTAATGTGCCAAAAGAAATTATTCAATTGGTACAAGGCCATGAAATGGGTGAAAAAGACAAATACAAACCATCTGATTACGCGATTGGTGTTGCATCAGTACTAACTGGTGGAACTGTAAAAACTGTAAAAACTATCGGAAGGGTAGTTGGCACTGTTGAGGATATTGAAAAGAAAGCGAAAAATCTTGAGAAGGCTGCGAAGTCTACTGGAAAAACTATTGGTAAGATTAACACGCACAATATCCCAAATATGTCTAAAAAAGAAATTCTAGAAAAGCTTCCAGACGGATGGAAATACACGGATAATAATGGGTTTGTTCATGTTCGGGATGGTAATGGTACAATAAGAATGAGGATAGATCCACCGGATAAAGTTACAAAGTATGACCATGTACATTTATACGATGAAAATAAAAATCCTTTAGATTTAAATGGAAACATAGTTGATGCTAAAAGTCCAGATGCTCATATCCCATATAAAAAATGAGGTGAGGAAATATGAACGTACAAAGAATACAAGAAAAAATTGATAAGTTAAATTACTGGGATGCGTGGGTTACTAAATTAGAATGCAATTATATTGGCGATGAAGTGATTTTGATTTTTAAAGATGGGGATGATGTAACTCTTCAATTCAGTGGTTGCTATAAAATAGAATACAAACATAGTATGGGATATGTAAAAGAAAAGCCAATAAAAACATTTACATATGAACAGTTACCATATTTTCTTCATGATATTGAAATCGGTGAAGTAGAAAAAGAGGGCTTGAAATTATATACCTGTAATATAATTATGCCTCCTATGGAATTAGAAATATGGTGTAAGGATATAAAAATTGAAAGATAAGTATTTGCAGAAGAAAAAATGCTAAGTAAATTCTATATTGTTGTAAAATAATTAAACGGACCTTAGATAAACATAAAACTGTGGAAATATTTAATTCCTGCGGTTTATATTATATCAATTTGATTTTCTTTCATATTGATTCTTTATATCTCAACTCGTTTCTGTACCTCTGCAATATTATGAATTTCTTTTTAAACGCTATGCTTGTTATTATCAAGCATTTGATGTGGGGGCAGGTGAAACGGTTGAATTTTAAGTTTAAAGATAAAAATAAATAAGGGGAATATGTTATGAAAGTAACTTGTTTATATAATACCGGCAATGCCCTATCTAAGATAACAGAGGAAACATTTAATTTAACCATTGAAAAAGAGTATATTGTTTATGGAATATGTAAATTACAAAGTGGTAAGTTAACATATTTAATCTTAGGAGAACGTGAAAATATGCCATCATGGTATCCAGCAGAATTATTTAAAATATCCGATGCGTTACAACCTTTAGAATGGTATTGTGCAGAACACAAACAGGTTAAAGATACAACTATAGATTATATATGGGGATATAAGGAGTTAGCCTTGGATGATACACATGCTCTGGGGTTAATAGAAAGAGAAAATAAAGATATGGAACTATTTTTAAAGCGTAAAGCTGAGATTGACGAATTTGAGGAATTGTATAAATAAATTAAATTTATTTATGAAAAACGTAGGAATTAAATATTCCTACGTTTTTTGTTTATAACATTTAAATACCTGATTTTTACAAAGGTTAAAGGATCAAATGGAAAATTTTTAATTTATCCTGCATAAGCAGAATCGTTTCTGTAATTCTACTTAATAGAATACTCCCCTGTATAGCATCATTATTGAGTCCTGATTCCATGAGATTGAAGTTAAGATATATTGAAAAGATCTTATTGAGATTTCTTGTCAATTTCTCATGAGTTTTCAGTTTATTCGGAAATTTAACGGTTTTAATTTTACAGTTTAGTGAAATAGTGGGTTTGAAGATAATATAAAGCGTCTGCAGGACATTAGTTATGGGTATAAGATGAAAATATTGTATGTGCATAGCGAAACATAACGGAAGGATAAACAGTACTGTAGCATATGGAACTTATTTTGCTGTCTTAGGAGTCGTACAATGCATAATTGTAAGTCAGCAATCCTAGAAATAAGTTTGGCTTCGGTAGGAACCGTTCCACTAACGATGTTCATACTCAATATTTTCTTAAAACGTTTGAAGGAATTTAGTTTATGTATATAACTTTATGAAGAATATTAAATCTGTAGCATATATAATTCCTCTTGAATAAATTCACTTATAGATCCTCATCTAGACAAAAAATTTCGTATATAACTTCATTTATGTTTAAAGTTTAAAAGCTCACCGTTGATGATTTATAGAGAATGCAATTATAAATGCAAGAAAATCTAATTTAAAATTGAAAATTCGTTCTATTTTGGTTAGATATGGAATAAATGAATTTTATTTCTCAATATTCACTGTATGTCACTTTTTTGTTTTTTTCTATATGATATTGGAAAAAGTATGCTTAATTTTATAACATAAATCCCCTACAAAATTATTACTCTACAAATTAATTTCTTAAAGAAAACTTCTTGTGAATATGTTACTAACTACATAAAGTGTAATATTAACAGAATTATTACCAAAGTATCAGGTTTTTAGAATGAAAAATGAGTGCTCAAAATATCATTGAAATCCAGGAATAGAAATCGTAATTAAAATTTTTTGTTTTCTGTCAGGTATGTAAATCACTTTAGCTACTTTATGGGTAATTTCATGTGTTTTTTCTTTTGCTTAAGTTTATGAAATAGGAGTATTAGCTCTAAGTATTGTAGCTAAGAGTATGTAAAGCATAGAAAATCCGAATTAAACAAAATAGGAGGAAAGTGAAAATGAAGCATCAAGATGATAGTAAAACTGGTTTGGAAATAGCGATTATTGGAATGGCAGGTAAATTTCCAGGTGCAAATGAAATAAACCAATTCTGGGATAACCTAAAAAATGGTGTTGATTCAATTTCTACATTTACTGAAGATGAGTTAATTAAAGAAGGTGTTAATTTAGATGTTTTACAACATCCTAATTTTGTGAAAGCAAAAGGGTATTTGGAGGAAGTAGAATATTTTGATGAATCCTTTTTTGCTTATACACCTAGGGAAGCGAAAATAATGGATCCCCAAATCCGTATGTTACAGGAAACGACATGGGAAGCATTAGAGATGGCAGGCTATAATCCATTTGATTATGAAGGATTAATAGGGTTATATGTAGGAGCATCTACTAATTTTAATTGGATGAAGCACACGCCATTATTAAACAGTGATAGTGTGGTTGAGTTTTCAGAGGCAGGTACTCTTTCCTATAAAGATGCAATTTCAACGCTTACATCCTATAAGCTGGGACTTAAGGGACCGAGTTTTACATTATATACAGCATGCTCTACATCTCTTTTGAGCATTCATCTTGCATGTAGATCATTGTTAACTGGAGAATGCTCTATTGCAGCCGCAGGTGGGGTATCTATAACGTATCCTAAAAAGAATGGTTATAAATACCATGAAGGAATGACAAGTTCACCGGATGGCAAAGTTCGTACTTTTGATGCAGAAGCCCAGGGTGCAGTTTTTAGTGATGGTGTAGGTATGGTAATACTAAAGAGATTAGAAGATGCGCTTGCTGATGGAGATACGATATATGGTGTAATTAAGGGTTCAGCAGCAAATAATGATGGAGGTCGAAAAGTAGGCTATACTGCACCGAGTGTTGAGGGACAGGCTGAAGTAATTCAAGCAGCTCATAGTTTTGCTGAAGTTGATCCTTCTACTATTAGTTATATAGAAACGCATGGGACGGCAACGCCATTAGGGGACTCTATTGAAGTAGAGGCACTAAAGAGAGCGTTTCAAGATGTGGACAAGAAATCTTTTTGTGCAATTGGTTCTGTTAAGAGTAATGTAGGTCATTTAGATACAGCTGCAGGGGTGACCGGACTTATAAAGACAGTTTTATCTATGAGACATAAACAACTCCCGCCAACTTTAAATGTGAAGCGCCCTAACTCGAAAATTGATTTTATAGATAGCCCATTTTATATCAATACTGATTTGGTAAATTGGCAAAGTGAAGATAATGATCTTCTTCGAGCAGGTGTGAGTGCTTTCGGATATGGTGGAACTAACGTTCATATTGTATTAGAAGAAGCCCCTAAAGTTAAAAGTTCTGCTTCTACTAGAGAGAAAAAACTAATGGTTCTTTCTGCTAGATCAAAAGAAGCTTTAAATAATGCTTCGGTAAATATGGTTCAATATCTGGAATCTAATAAAGATGTTGAATTAGCAGATGTAGCATACACATTGCAAACTGGCCGTCGACCATTTCCGTATAGAAGAGCGGTCTTATGTAAAGATATAGATAGTGCCATAGACAATTTAAAAACAGTTAAAGATTTTCACGTAAAAATGCAAGAAAATCCAGATTTGGTATTTGTGTTACCTAGCGAATACTCATCAATTATTGAGAATGTAAAAGAACTATACCAAAAGGAACCATTATTCTTACAAGTATTTGAGCGTAATATGACTGATGCCCAAATGTATACTGGAAAAGCATTGAAAGAAGCATTCTTTAAAGGAACAGATGATAGCTTGGTTGAAGATTTAACCTTCTTCGTCTGCTTGCAATCGATTATTGATGTATTAATTGAATGTGATGTACGTCCTTCTAACATTATTGGTACAGGCTTAGCTGGAATGGTTTCAGATATTTATAATAAATCTCTTAAGCCAGAAGATGTCCTGAATCCATTAGTTGAGAACTATGTAGAGTTACAGACAGAATGGACGCATGGAGAAAAAGTAGAACTTCTAACACAAGTTAAGGATGTAGATCCTAATTTTGTGATTGTACATATTGGAGAGTTATTAAATTCTGAAAATAATAATAATCAGATTATTTTACAGAACGACTTGTTAGAGGTATTGGGACAAGCGTGGGAGTTAGGGGTAGAAATTAATTGGAGTAAACTGTATGAAGAGGAATATAGATTACGTATTGCCTTACCAACTTATCCTTTTGAGAAAAAACGATATTGGATAGATCCAGCTGAACAGCAAAATATAACTAATAGTGAAGAAACATCGATAAAGAAACGTTCTAATATAGCTGAGTGGTTCTATACTCCAGGTTGGATGGAAAAAGAAATTGTAGATGTAACTAAAGAATCTACTAAAAGTTGGTTGTTATTTTTAGACAATGAGCATATAGGCTTAGCTCTTAAAGAAAAGCTTGAAAGAGATGGACATCGTGTTATAACAGTCGGTGTGGGTCCTTCATATAAAAAGATTAGTTTAAATGAATTTACAATATGCCCTACTAAACAAGAAGATTATTATCAGTTATTTAATGAGCTACAAAAACAAGAGTGTTTACCAGAAGAGATTGTTCACCTATGGAATGTGGATAATAAGGATTTAGGTATCGAGACCTTAGATACTGGATTCTATTCATTAATATCACTTGCAAAGACAATTAGTAAATTTAATTTACTTTATCCTATCAATATAAACGTTATGACGAATAATATGCAAAAGGTAGTAGGAGACGAGTCTATTATTGCAGAAAAATCTACTCTTTTGGCTCCTATAAAAGTATTTCCGCAAGAGTATCCAAATATTAGATGCCGTAGTGTAGATTTTATGTTGTCTGATAATGAAGAAGCATTAATATCAAACTTATATTCTGAGATTCAAACGGACATTATTGACACTGTAATAGCAATTCGAAATAACACTCGTTACATTCGAATCTATGAGCCTATACCTGATGAAAAAGTAAGTGAAATGCTAGTAATAAATGAAAATGAATTAGCTTCAAAAATCCCGAATATTCGATCGGAAGGGGTTTATTTAATTACTGGTGGAATGGGAGGAGTAGGTCTTAAATTAGCAGAATATTTGGCGCGTACAGTAAAGGCTAAACTAATATTAGTTAGTAGAACAGCTCTTCCTGATCGTGAAGAATGGGATCAAATTCTTCAATCACAGATTGAAAATGAACAATTATGTCAACGTATTAACCATATTCAGAAGTTGGAGTCATTGGGAGCAAAAGTAATGACAGCTGTTGCAGATGTAGCTGATGAAGAGCAGATGAGAAACGTGATTCATCAGGCTGAGGCTAATTTTGGTCGCATAAATGGGGTAATTCATGCTGCAGGTGTCTTACGTGTTAAATCAGCTCAGTGTCCAATGGAAAAGATAAGTAGGATTGAATGTGAAGAGCAATTTCTTCCTAAAGTACATGGTGTGCTAGTTCTTGATAAGTTATTGAGTAATTATGATCTTGATTTTTGTTATCTTGTTTCATCACTTTCACCTATTTTGGGTGGATTAGGTTTTGTAGCCTATTCAGCAGCAAACCTTTACTTAGATAGTTTTTCAGACAAAGTGAGTAATACATCTAATAATCGATGGACCAGTATTAACTGGGGAGATTGGCAGTATACGGGAGCTCAACAGGTTAATAAAATATTCAATGCTCAAAGTATAGAAGCACTTGAAATGACATCTGAGGAAGGACAAAAAACATTCCAATGTGTGCTTGGTTTAAGTGGTTTAAATCAGGTAATTATTTCTTCAGGAGATTTAAATAAACGTTTTGATCAATGGATTAATCTGAATTCTCGTAAACGAATTTCTGAATTGGAAACTCAAACGAAAATGAGAGATAAGTTCAGAACTCAAGATGAAGTAGAGGAAATAATTATAGGAATTTGGAAAGAGTTTTACAGTGTTGATACTGTAAATGTAAATGAAAATTTCTTTGATCTTGGTGCAACTTCACTTCATATAATTCAAATTCATGAGAGATTAATTAATAGATTAGAAAAACAGATTTCAATTGGAGTTATGTTTGAGTATCCAAGTATTCGTTCTTTAGCGAGATACTTAAGTGGAGATAAGCAAAAGAATCAAGTTAAACATACAAAACGTTTTAATCGAAAAACGAAAGAAGATAACGATATTGCAATTATAGGAATAGATGGACGTTTTCCTGGAGCACAGAATGTAAATGAATTCTGGAATAATATAAAGTCTGGTACAGAGTCTATTCAATTTTTTACAGATGAAGAGTTAATTGAATCTGGTGTGAATCCTATGGAAGTAAAAAGCCCTAATTATGTTAAAGCGAAAGGGTATTTGGAGGGTACTGATAATTTTGATGCTCCATTCTTTGATTATACACCTCAAGATGCATCATTAATGGATCCACAACTACGAGTATTCCATGAATGTGCGTGGTCTGCCCTTGAACATGCTGGATATAATATTGAGACCTACCCGGGCCTAATTGGTGTATATAGTGGGGCATCTCCTAACTTATATTGGCAAGTGTTATCTACTCTATCAGAGGCAAATGAACCAGCTGGGCAATTTTTAATTTCATTACTTAACGACAAAGACTCGCTTAGTACTCAAATTTCTTACAAATTTAACCTTAAAGGACCAAGTATGAATATCTTTACGGGATGTTCAACATCATTGGTGGCTATTCATAATGCAAGCCAAGCATTATTACAGGGGCATTGTGATATTGCTATAGCTGGAGGAATTACATTAACTCAACCTGAAAAAGCAGGTTATACCTACCAAGAAGGAATGCTATTTTCTTCAGATGGTCATTGTCGTCCTTTTGATGAAAATGCAAATGGAATGCTTTTTGGAGACGGTGTTGGGATTGTTGTTCTGAAGCCTTTACAGGAAGCTATAAATGATGGGGATACTATACATGCAGTAATAAAAGGAACGGCGATTAATAATGATGGGAATCGGAAAATTGGTTACACTGCACCTAGTGTAGATGGCCAAGTAGAAGTTATTAAAATGGCGCAACATGAAGCAAATGTAGAACCTGAGTCCATTTCCTATATTGAAACACACGGAACTGCTACTAAACTAGGAGATACCATTGAGATCAAGGCGCTTAGTGAAGTGTTTAACTCTAATGAAAAACAATCTGTACCAATTGGATCTGTTAAAGCAAATGTAGGCCATCTAAATGCAGCGTCTGGTGTTGCTGGTCTAATTAAAACGGTCTTTGCGATGAAAGATCAGGTTCTTCCGCCAAGTGTGAATTTCACAAAACCAAACACGCAAATTGGATTTGAAAAGACACCTTTTTATGTAAATCAACAATTAAATGAGTGGAAAGAGGATAATAAACCATTACGTGCAGGTGTTAGTTCATTTGGTATTGGTGGTACAAATGCACATATTATTTTGGAGGAGGCACCAAAGCTTGAAGCAACCTCAAATAGTAGACCATACCAGATGTTAATGATTTCGGCAAAATCGAAAGATGCTTTGGATCGTATGACTTTGAATTTAGGAAATCACCTTGAACAGAATCCTCATTTGAATTTGGCAGACGCTAGTTATACATTGCAAATTGGACGTAAGGAATTCAAGCATAGGAGAGCTTTAGTTTGTTCCAGTACTCAAGAAGGAATTGAACAATTAAACCAGCCAGACGGAAGAAGAGTACAATATGCAAATGTAAAAGAGGAACATCCTAAAATCAACTTCCTGTTCTCTGGGAACGGATCGCAATATGTAAACATGGGGTTAGAATTATACGAACAAGAGGCAATTTTCCGTGAAGCTATGGATGAATGCTTTGCAATCCTTCAATCTGTTACGAATGTAAACATGAAAGAAGTGTTATACCCAACTACTTTCAGTATTGATGAGGCAACGGAAAAATTGAAAAGAATGGAATTTAGTCAACCAATTCTTTTCGCGTTTGAATACTCAGTTGCGAAACTATTAATGGGTTGGGGAATTAAACCTGAAGCAATGATTGGATATTCATTTGGCGAATATGTGGCTGCTTGTTTAGCAGAAGTATTTACTTTGGAAGATGCATTTAAATTAGTTGTAAAAAGAGGTCAGCTAATGAGTAGTCTCCCTGCAGGGGTAATGCTTAGTGTTCCGCTTCCAGAAGAGGAATTAATTCATTTAATTAATTCTTTTGAAAAAGAATATCAACATACCATTTCTTTAGCGGTAGTTAATGGTCCAGCTTGTATAGTTTCTGGGACAGAAGAAGCAATTGTAGATTTTGAAAATGAATTAAAGAAAAAGCGTTTAATGTGTATGCGAGTAACAATAGAAGGAGCAGCACATTCACACGAACTGGATTCAATTCTGGACGAGTATGCTTCCTATGTGAGTACATTAACACTCAGGGAACCTAAAATACCTTATTTATCAAACTTGACTGGTACTTGGATACGACCTGAAGAAGCAACAAACCCAGTTTATTGGGTAAAACATATGCGTGGAACTGTTCGATTCTCTGATGGAATTCAAGAGTTGAATAGCGACAATACAAGTCTATTCATAGAGATTGGTCCTGGAAATGACCTTAGTAGGCTTACTAGTCGCCTTTTAGACTATGAAAATGCTAATGAAAGAATATTTAATACGGTTCGATCTGTTCAACAAGATGTATCAGATATGTATTTCTTATTTAGTCACATCACTCGAATGTGGGTAACAGGTATTTCTATAGATTGGGAACAATTTTATAAAGATGAGAAGAGAAGACGTATCCCATTACCAATGTATTCTTTCAATAAAATATCTTATAAATTACAAGGTAATCCGTATGATTTAGGTCAAAAGCTTAATAGTAAGCAATCTAAAATTAGTAAGAATAACAACATTTCTGAATGGTTCTATACACCGCAATGGAAAAGTTCTACATTGTTTGAACCAAATCATGATGTGAATGAGACATGGATTGTTTTTGTAGATCAAGAAGGATTAGGTAATGAACTAGTTAAGGACTTATTAAATAAAGGGGAGAGAGTAGTTACAGTAGAACCTGGCTTTGCTTTTAATAAGGAGAATAACGATCGCTTCATTATAAATCCTGAAGAACGTACAGATTACGTTAAGTTATTGGATGAAGTACAAGAAATATGTGGTTTACCTACAAGAATAGTTCATATGTGGGGAATTACGGATGAGGAAAGACAAGCCTCAATTGAATATGTAAATTGTAAACAAAATTTAGGATTCTATTCAATTTTTTACTTAACTCAGGCACTAGGAGACAAGAATATCTCTGATTCAATCTCAATTCGAATTATTACAAATGGTGTTCAACAAGTGATTGGTGATGAAGAATTAATTCCAGAAAAATCAACTGTACTTGGAACGTCATTAGTTGTTCCACAAGAGTATTCTTATCTTTCTTGTTCAAGTGTTGATGTTGTTTTACCTCTAAACAAAGAATGGAAGAGCAGGTTAATAAATCAATTAGTAGAAGAATGTCTTTCAAATACGAATGATAAGATGATTGCTTATCGAGGAAATAAAAGATTTGTTCAAACTTACGAGCCTTTACAACTAGAACAGCCAGCTAAAGAGAAACTGCCTTTACGAAAAAATGGAGTTTACCTTATTACAGGAGGACTCGGAAGTATTGGTACAATTCTTGCGAAACACTTGGCTCAAACTGTACAAGCCAACTTAGTTCTTCTTACACGTACAGGTCTGCCAAATCGTGATGAGTGGGATATGCATTTGAAGGAAAATACGATGTATTCGGACAGAATTCGTAAAGTTTTAGAGATAGAAGAAACGGGATCTAAAGTTTATGTACTTGCTGCTGATGTTACAGATCAATCACAACTATACGAAGCAATTCATAAGGCAGAACAAAAATTTGGAAAGATTAATGGTGTAATTCATGGTGCAGGTATTCTCGGTGGAAAGACTTTTAATTTGATTCAGGAACTTGAAAAAGAGGACTGTGAGGAGCAATTTTCTGCAAAAATTTATGGTCTTCTCAATTTAGAAGAGTGCTTACGAAATAAAGACTTAGATTTTTGTGTTCTAATGTCTTCAATTTCAGCGGTCTTAGGTGGATTAGGTTATGTTTCATATGCTGCTTCAAATATATACATGGATGTTTTTGCACAATATATAAATCGTTATTCCAAACTGCCTTGGATAAGTGTCAATTGGAGTGACTGGAAATACTGGGAAGATGAAGAAAAAGATATGCAAATAGGTGCAAGTGTACATGAATTATCTATGACACCTGAAGAGGGAGTTCAGGCCTTTAATATAGCACTGTCATGGAAACAAGGGGAAGTACTGATTCATTCTCCAGGGGAACTGCAAGCGCGTATTGATCAATGGGTGTTATTAAATTCTTTCAATGATGAGAAGGAAGAAGAATTAGATTCTACGTTATACCATTCTAGACCACAACTCTTGACTGAATATGTAGCACCTCGCAATGAGGTAGAAGAAAAGCTTTCAAAAATTTGGAGAAATATATTTAAAGTTTCAGAAGTTGGTGTTCATGATGATCTTCTGGAACTAGGTGGAGATTCACTTAAGGCTATTACTATTGTTTCAAAAATTCATAAAGAGTTTAATGTTGAAGTTCCTATTAAAGAACTCTTTACTCTATCAAATATTGAGAAACTAGCAAATTATATTTCAAGGGCAGATAAGAGTGAATTTGATGTTATTGTTCCAGCTGAACCTAAATCTCATTATCAGCTTTCTTCAGCTCAGAAGAGATTTTATGTATTACACCGATTGTATCCAGAAAGTACAGCTTATAATGATACTTCCGTTATTCTTTTAAATGGAAAATTAAACATTGAACGTTTAGAAAAGGCGTTCACTCAATTAATTAAGCGTCATGAGATATTTAGAACTACTATTGAAATGAAAAATGATAAACCGGTACAAATTATTCATGATCATGCTGATTTCCATATTACTCAAATTGAGGGCTTTGAATCTGAAGTGGAACAAATAATTAATGAATTTATTCGCCCATTTAATTTTAATAATGCTCCATATTTCCGTGTAGGATTAATTAGATTGGAAGAACAAAAACATATTTTAATTATTGATTTACATCATATAGTAACCGATGGAGTTTCCTATGATATTTTTGTTAGAGATCTATTTGCGCTTTACTCAGGAGAGAAATTACCAAACTTAAAAATACAGTATAAGGATTACTCAGAATGGCAGCAGAGTGAAAAAGAAAAAGAAATTGCTCTCAAACATGAACAGTATTGGCTAGAGCAATTTAAAGATGGTGTACCTGTCTTGAATATGCCTACTGATTATACAAGACCTGAAATATTAGATCTGAAAGGTAGTAAAATATCCTTTACTATTGATTCAAATGTTACCAAGAAAATTAAGCGTTTATTAGCAAAAGAAGAAACTACATTATATACGCTAATGCTCTCTGTATATAATATTTTGCTAGGTAAATATACTGGCCAAGAGGATGTTGTTATTGGTTCACCAATTACTGGTCGCCCGCATGCGGATTTACAAGATATTATAGGAGTATTTGTAAACATGTTAGGGATAAGGAACTATCCAAGAGCTGAACAAAGGTTTACTCAATTCCTATTCGAAGTAAAAGAACAGGTCTTACAAGCGTTTGAACATCAAAAATGTCAATATGAGGACCTGGTTAATCAATTAGGACTTCAAGGAACGTATAATAGGAACCCACTTTTCGATGTTTCATTTGTTATGCAAAATATGGATGCAGATCATATGTTTATCGATGGTTTAGAACTAAAGACATATGATCACGACTTTAAGCGCGCGCAAATGGATTTATTGCTAAGAGTGGTTGAATTGGAAGATACAATTGAACTGACTATGGAATATGCAACCTCTTTATATACTAGGGACACGGTTCAAAAGTTATGTGAGCGTTATGTTGAGATTTTTGAACAAATTGTAGATCATCCTGAAATTTTATTAAAAGATATTTCATTTAAACAAGAAATTCAAGAACTGCAACCAGTTAAGGTATCAGTAGATTTTGGGGATTTTAACTTTTAATTGATTATTGTCAGGAGTGAGTAACTATGGTTGAACGAATAGCGAATAAAGATAAAGTAATTGCCGCAAATGAACGAATAAAGGAAAGAGAATTTTGGTTAGAAAACTTATCAGGGGAACTGGCTGACTGCCATTTCCCTTATGATTACCGGACATCAAACAAACAGGTGAATTTATCAAATGTTAGCATAAAACTAAAAGAGGAATTGTCCGAGAAGATTTTAAAGTTAGCAAATGGATCAGATCTTCAATTGCACATGATTCTTACTGCTGGACTTACTTTGCTGTTAAATAAATATACTAGATTGCAAGATATATCCATTGGTACACCTGTTTTAAAACAAGACAATGATACTAACCTTATTAATACTTTGTTAGTTTTAAGACATGGTCTTGAGGAACATATGACATTTAGACAAATTCTCCAGCATGTTAGTACAGTAATGGTTAGTGCTTTAGAACATCAAAATTTCCCATTGGAAAGTTTACAACCAGTTTTGAGTAACTACCTTCCAGAGGGGCGTAATTATCCATTCCGTACTGCAATTTTGCTAGAGGAAATTCAAGATTTAAATTATTTAAGTGAGAGCAATGCTGAGATTATATTCTCTTTCCGTCAAGTAAATGGGTGTATAGAAGGTGATATGTATTTTAATGAGCATCTATACAAAACATCTACTGTTACGCGATTTGGTCATCATTTTATAGACTTGTTAGAGCAAGTTTTACTACAACCGAATACGCCGCATATAGATTTAGATTGGGTTAGTGATAATGATATAAGAGAGTTAATGACATTTAATCAAACTGAGTTAGATTACCCGCATCATTTAACGGTGATACAGTTATTTGAAGAACAAGTCATGCATAATCCAAATAAACTTGCTGTTTCTGATGACAAAAGAGAAATAACATACGCTAAATTAAAAGAAAAGGTAGATCTGGTTGCCAGTTCTCTACATAAAAAAGGAATTGGAAAAGGACACATTGTTGGTCTTATGATGGATCGATCCATTGATGCAGTCATTGCAATGCTAGGTATTTTAAAAAGTGGGGCTGCTTATTTACCTATTAACATATATTTGCCGTATAAACGGATAGAGGCGATGCTAAAAGAATGTAAATCTCCACTTTGTATAGTAAAACCAGAGGTTATTAGTGAAGATTTTACAAGAGAAATCCAGGATTGTAGTATGGTGAGTTTTAATGAACTACTTGAAACAGAGTTGATTAGTTTCCCTTCAGTAAGTACACCTTACGATTTGGCATATGTTATTTTCACCTCTGGAACTACAGGTAATCCTAAAGGAATTATGGTTGAAAATCGTAGTGTTGTAAATTTAATATTTGGGTTAAAAAATGAAATATATGATAAATATAGTTCTTCTATGCGAATCGGGTTAGTTTCACCTTTTGAGTTTGACGCTTCAGTACAAAACATGTTTGGTGCGCTTCTATTAGGAAATAGTTTATTTATAGTACCTGAGGAAGCAAGAACTGATGGGCAGGAGTTAATTAATTTTTATCAAGAAAAGCAAATAAATATTGCTGATGGAACGCCGATGCATCTTCGATTATTAACTAATTTTATAGATGAAGAGGTAGAATATTCATTTAAACATTTTATTATTGCTGGAGAGGAATTACCACCGAAATTAGCACGGAAGTTCCTTGGTTTATTTAATGAAAACTGCCGACCAAATTTAACAAATGCTTATGGACCTACAGAGACAACTGTAGATTCTACATGTTATCATGTTCAGCACGCTGAGTTAGAATTTATGAATCAATTACCAATAGGAAGACCTCTAGCTAATCAAAAAGTTTATATTATGGGTGATAATCAACAATTACAACCCGTTGGAATTCCTGGGGAATTGTGTATTTCAGGAGAAGGATTAGCAAGAGGTTATTTAAATCAACCTAAGTTAACTATGGAGAAATTTGTTCCTATACAAATCAACAAAGAGGGTTCTTCTATTATAGATGACAAGGTATATCGTACTGGAGACTTAGCTCGCTGGTTACCAGATGGAAACCTTGAATATTTAGGTCGTATGGATGATCAAGTCAAAATTCGTGGATTACGAATTGAATTAGGAGAAATAGAAAAGCAACTATTACGTTATCCTGAAATTGGTGAAGCTATTGTAATTACACGTAAAAAAGAGGGAGAAGATGCTCCGGTTTTATGTGCATATGTTGTTATGAATTCTTCAGCTAAAGTAGAAGAGGTACGCCAATTCCTTAGAGAGTATTTACCTTTTTATATGATTCCTGCATACATCATCCCGATTGAGCAGTTTCCAATCTCATCAAACGGTAAAATAGATCGGAAAGCTCTTCCAGATCCAATTTGGGAGCAATCCACAGCTTTATTTATTGAACCACGTAATGAAATTGAACAAATGCTCTCTGAGATATGGAAAGTAGTACTTGGAATAGAGAAAATAGGTGTGAATGATAACTTTTTCGAATTAGGAGGTAATTCGTTACAAATTACTTCTGTTGTTTCACACATATATAAACGTTTAGGTGTAGATGTACCTATACGTGAAATGTTTCAAAGGCCTACAATTATGCTATTAGCGGAGTATATAGAGAAATATGAAGGGAAGAAAAATTATTCTCAAATTGAGATCGTACCTGATAGAGAATTTTATCAAGCTTCTTCTTCACAAAAAAGATTATATATATTAAACCGCTTTGCTGGAATAGGAACTGCCTACAATATACCAGGTGCAATGTTAATAGAAGGTGAGTTTGATTTTATAAAGGCAGAACAATGTGTCAAAGAATTAGTAGAACGTCATGAATCATTAAGAACTTCATTCCAATTTATTAAAGGTGAACCAGTTCAATTTATTCATGATAGTTTAGATATTAGAATTGAACATTTATATAAATCTGATAGATCAACAATTGAAGAGCTAATACAGGAATTTGTTCGTCCTTTTCAGTTAGATAGGGCTCCACTTATGCGCATCGGTTTAATGAAATTAGAATTCAATCAATATCTGTTACTATTTGATCTTCATCACATAATAGCAGATGGAGTATCTTTAGCGAAGTTAGAAAAAGAGTTTATAGATTTATATTCAGGCAAAACCTTAGAGCCTATTAAAATACAATACAAAGATTATGCCAATTGGCAAACCAATCGTTTACATGATGAAGGGCTGAAAGAAATTGAAGAGTATTGGGTAGAGAAGTTTAAAGGTGAGTTACCAATTCTTATGTTCCCAACCGATAAGCCACGTGGGCTAAATCAAACTTTTGAAGGTGATAGATTAGTATTCCATTTAACACCTGAACTTTCTAATAAATTAAAATCCTTTGCGGATGAAAGAGAAGCTACTTTATATATGGTACTTCTTTCGTCACTAAATATAGTATTGCATGTGTATA
Source organism: Bacillus sp. ISO11 (assembly GCF_003458115.1). Taxonomy (NCBI): domain Bacteria; kingdom Bacillati; phylum Bacillota; class Bacilli; order Caryophanales; family Bacillaceae; genus Bacillus; species Bacillus sp. ISO11. Next base: position 78,990 of record NZ_QXCO01000013.1, read on the forward strand.
CGCAACAGGAAGATATTATAGTAGGTTCTCCAATTGCAGGAAGAATTCATCATGATCTTGAGCCTCTCATAGGTATGTTTGTAAATACTCTACCTATGAGAAATCATCCTAAAGCGGAAAAGACGATAATTCAATTCTTAAATGAAGTAAAAGAAAATGCGCTAGAAGCATTTCAATATCAAGAATACCCATTTGATGAGTTAGTAAATAAGTTAGACATGGCTTATCATACTAATCGAAATCCTGTATTTGATGTCATGTTAGTAATGCAGAATATCGGAAGAACATCAGAAAAAATAAAAGATATTACATTTAAATCATACGAAATTAAGCATCAAGCTTCAAAGGTAGATATGAGTATAGAAGTATTTCCGGAAGAAGAGGGTCTGCGATTAGAATTGGAATACGCGACAGGACTATATTATCCGCAAACTATAGAGCGGTTTATGATGCATTTTATAAATACGCTAGAGTGGATGGTAGCTAATCCTGAAGCGAAAATTGAAGACGTTAATGTTTTAAGTAAAAGTGAATCCACAAGGATGTTAAATGAACTTAATAATACAAAATTAGATTTTACTCAGGGTAAATTAGTTCATCAATTTTTTGAGGATCAGGTTGAAAGTAAACCAGAAGAAATCGCAGTTATTTCAAATGATATACCGTACAGTTATTCGTATATCAATAATCGAGCAAATCAGCTTGCTCGTATTCTTAGACAAAAAGGTGTAGATCAGGAAACTAAAATTGGTATCGTTGTGGAAAGATCCGTAGAAATGATTATAGCTATATTTGCTGCGCTAAAATCTGGAGCTGCATATGTACCAATTGATCCTGAATATCCAAAGCGTCGAATGGAACATATTTTAGGGGATTGTAATCCTCAATTTGTACTTACAGAATCTAAATACGTAGGTGAAATTCCATTTGTAGGAGAGATTATTGATTTAAAGCAAGAAAATTTGTACGTTGGTGATACAAGTAACCTGGAGGTTACTGGAAAACCAAATAACTTAGCTTATATTTTATATACCTCAGGTTCTACAGGTAGACCAAAAGGAGTCATGATTGAACATTGTAGTATTGTGAATTTCTTATTTTCAATGACTCATTTATATCCTATGGATGAATCAGATACGTATTTACTGAAGACGCCTTATATATTTGATGTATCTGTTTTAGAGTTGTTTGGGTGGACCATAGTAGGTAGTAAATTAGTAATAATGGAAAATGGGGAACATCGAAACCCAAGGGCAATTTTAAGAACTATAGATAAATATGATGTAAAATTATTAAATTTTGTACCGTCTATGTTTAGGGCATTCGTAAATACACTTAATAATGAAAATTGCCAGGTTTTAAATAAAGTAAAGTATATATTACTTGCGGGTGAAGCTTTGACACATGAGGTGGTTAATAAATTTAAAAAGCATCGACTATCGACTCAAATAGAAAATATGTATGGTCCTACTGAGGCGACGGTTATCGCAAGTACATTTTCACTTCAAGAAAGTGAAAACTATAATACTATTCCTATTGGAAAGCCTATTCCGAATGTAAGGCTTTATATACTTAATCAAAAACAGAGACTTCAGCCTATTGGCGCGGTAGGAGAGCTGTATATTGCGGGAGAAGGGCTTGCAAGAGGATATGTAAATCAAATGAGATTAACTGAAGAAAAGTTTTTACCAGACCCATTTGTAAAAGGGGAGAAAATGTACAGGACAGGAGATCTTTCACGCTGGTTACCTGATGGGAATATAGAATTCCTCGGTAGAAATGATGAACAATTAAAAATTAGAGGATATCGAATTGAGCCAGGGGAAATTTTAGATGCTTTATCTTCACATCATGCAATTAAAGAAGCAGTGATAGTAGACATTCAAGATGAAGATGGGCAGAAAAAACTTGTAGCTTATTTCGTAGCAAAATCACCTGTATCCATTTCTGATTTGAAATTGCATCTTGCGAAATTAGTTCCGAGTTATATGATACCTACTTTCTTTGTTGAAGTTGAAAACATACCATTAACACCAAGTGGAAAGGTTGATCGACATTCCTTACCTTCACCTAGATCTTTACCTAAGAATGAGGAGGAGAGTATGATGTCTCCTAGTAATGAGTTAGAATCTCGTTTGGTTGAAATATGGAAAAGTATATTGAAGATTGAAGCTGTCGGTGTAGAGGATGATTTCTTTGACTTAGGAGGAAATTCTCTACTAGCTATTGAGCTTGATCTTGCTTTAGAAAACGAGAATCTTAATACGGACGACTTAGTCGCATATACAAAACGCAATATTAAACAACTAGCTGCTTATATAGCAGAAAAGAAAAATAATTAGTATTACTTCATATTGTAAACACGACTTTTAAGAGTTTAAATTTACACTTGCTATACTGTGGGATTAAAGGAGCTTTCCCTCTTAGCTTTCTAGAATGTTAGTGTTTATTCTGGTGACTATGAGTTAGGGAATTCTCCTCCCTATTATAGAATGATTAAAATAAAAAAGTGATTCGAGAAATAAGATTCTTTATATGAAATGCGTTAATAATAATTGATAGCTTTTTAAAGAATATATACATATCTCTGTCAACTTAGTATAGAGAAATAACCAAATTACAATAGTTTTTCCTGTGGGTAAAAATATAGAGGTGAGTAAATGGGAAATTATACTTCTTCAATCTTATATGATGTAGAGCCTTGTAAAAGTTCTGAACAGAATTGTATTGATGATGTAATTGCTACGTTAGCTAATTGGTTTAAGCGTAAACATTATTTAATGTACGCTAGATTATGGGATTTTGGTTTTTCTCCTGTCGATAATGGAAATCTAGGGGATGGTTTATATACAGAGTCTGGTTATTTTGTAAGTGATTTAGAAAAATATCATGGTATAAAAAGTACTATATTTGATACAGATTCATCCGATGAAGGATTTGAAATTATATTAGAACAATTATACTCGGGATTTCCTGTGGTGGTAACCATGAATGCATACTGGCTTCCTTGGGATGAGAATTATCTAAAAAATCATATTGTTCATTCATTTGTTATTGTAGGATATGAGCCCGAAGAAGACTGTTTAATTATTACCGATCCATATTTTATGGTTAAAAATGCACAATTTTCAACAGAACTTTTTCATAAGGGTTATCAAAAAGTAAGTACTTTAAAAGTTACTGAAGATGAAATCACAGACATACAATCGATTACAACCGATTTGTCAAATTGGATAAAACATATAAAAGATGAAAAACATATTTTTTCACAAATGCACCTTTTTGCTACGAAACTAATAAGTAGGTTTGATTTAAATAAAGAGACAGATGGATATTTAGACTTTAATGATGTCCCGTTATTCTCACATTTAGGTCAAGTTGTAGATGGCCGAGTGAAGTTTTCAAAAATGCTTTCGTTTCTTGGTGAGCGTTATCACTCGGACTTCCAAACTATCGCTGAATCTATGAAGACAGCAGCTGCCAATTGGGGAGTAATTCGTGGATCATTGATAAAAATGCACTTAACAAAATCAGTAACTAAAGAAGGAATAGTAAACATTTCAGATAAAATTCACCAGGCTGCAGAATACGAGCAAAATTTAGCTGAACAAATAATGACATTTCTTTTTTCTGTTATAGAAGGTAATACAAAGAATGTAATTATAGATTCTTCTCCATCGATGGAGACTACTAATTATGTAAAACCACTCGATAATATGGAGAGAAAGCTAGTTGATATATGGAAAGAAGTTATAGGTAATCCTTGTATTGGTGTGGAAGATAATTTTTTCGCACTTGGTGGTCATTCCCTTCATGCTACTGTAATCAACGCTAAAATATGGAAAGAATTTAACGTACAATTATCATTGGCAAATCTTTTTGAGTATCCAACAATAAGCACTTTAAGTCATTTTATTAAAAATTCAAAAGAAAATAGGTTGCAAGATATAGAAATAGTACCGGAATCTGAGGTATACCCGGTTTCATCGACTCAAAAAAGAATGATGTTATTACAAGAGATGGATGGGGCACAGATGACATACAATGTACCAAGTTGTTTTATTCTTAAAGGAACGGTGGACCGGAAAAGGATAGAATTAGTCTTTGAAAAGCTTATTAAACGCCATGAAATACTCAGAACACAGTTTGAGTGGCAGGGGGATCAGTTAGTACAGAGAGTATTAGAACAGGTAACATTTGAGCTAGAAATGATAAAGGGAGATTATAAAGAATGGTTACAACCATTTAATCTTTCTAAGGTTCCGTTAATGCGGGCTGGACTAAAGGAGTTAAAAGATCATAGTTATTTACTTGTAATTGACCTTCATCACATCATAACAGATGGCGTGTCTTTAAGTATCTTTATGCATGATTTTAAGGCCCTATATGCTGGGGAAACATTGCCGGAAAATCGTTTGCAATATAAAGATTATGCTGTGTGGGAACAAAAATTATTATCTTCTAAAGAATTTGATATCCATGAGAAATACTGGGAAGAATTATTCTCAGGGGATATACCAGTTCTTGAATTACCATATGATCGAGGTCGACCACCTGTAAAGAGTTTTGAGGGTGAACAATATAATTTCCAAGTAAACAAGGAAATTACTCGAAAAATAAAAAAAATAGCACTAGAAACTGATACGACACCTTTTATGTTACTTATGGCTACCTTCACTATTTTTCTGTACAAGCATGGGGAACAAAAGGATGTCATTATAGGATCACCAGTTGCAGGTAGGCCGCATGCTGATCTGTTACCTCTTATGGGGCTGTTTGTAAATACAATTGCATTACGTTATCAAATAAATCCAGATCAATCTTTTATTAATCACTTGAAAAAAGTGAAAAACGATACGTTAGAAGCTTTCGAACATCAGGTGTATCCATTTGATCAGTTAGTGGAAAAATTAGATCTTTCTAGAGACTTAAGCCGAAGTGCTTTATTTGATGTCATGTTTGTATTACAAAATTCTGATGAAAAACATACAGTTGTGGATGGATTAGAAATTAGCACGGAAACAAACACAGATACACTAACAAGTAAGTTTGATTTAACTCTTATTGCTGAAGAAAATAAAGATATATATGAATTCACTTTTGAATATGCTACATCTTTATTTGATAAATCAACAATAGTAGAATTTGGACGGCGATTTAAGCTTCTATTAGAAGAAATAACAACTCATCCTAATGTTAGTCTAAAAGATATTCAAATGTTAACAAGTGAGGAAAAAGAACTTGTTTTATCTGCGACTCAGGAGAAAGAAAAAATAAAAATAGAGACTGATTTTAATTGGGATATAGGTTAATTGATTTCCCAGGTCTCAGAAGGAGTAATTACATGGATAATCATGAAAAAATACGTCAATACATTAAAAAAAATCTTATTATTTTTAATGCAGAGGAAACTATTGTTGCTAATGATGACAACATATTTGAAAAAGGTTATGTAAATTCGCTCTTTGCTATGCAAATGTTAAATTTCATAGAAACAGAGTTTGATATAGTAGTAGATAATGATGAACTTGATATTATTAACTTTTCTACTATTAATAATATGGTTGATCTAATTAACAAAAAGAAGAATGGGAATTTCACAGTATGAGTAATGCAGAAGAGATTCTGGGAGTAGTTGATGAGTTTGCGGAAAAGAAGCTTCGGCCTCGAGCAAGTGAGTTTGAAAGTAATGAAGAGCTTCCTTATGATGTGATACAAGAAATCTCAAGTTATGGTGTATTGGGTGCAACGATACCAAAAGAATATGGTGGGCTTTCTCTTGATTCTTTAGATTATGGTCGTCTTACTGAAATCATTGGTAAAGCTTGTAATTCGGTTCGTGAATTACTTACAGTTCATGTATCTTTAGTAGGGGAGTCAATTAAAAGGTGGGGGACTGAAGAGCAAAAGAGAAAATGGTTACCTGAGATGGCAAAGGGGAACGTATTATTTTCATTTGCCCTAACTGAGCCAGAGGTTGGTTCTGATGCAAAAGCGGTTGGAACTTCCTATAAACAAGTTAATGATCATTTTATTCTTAATGGGCACAAAAAATGGATTTCTTTTGCTGACATTGCGGATTGTTTTTTAGTTTTTGCGTCTAGTGAGGGAAAAGTTAGCGCTTTTATTGTTGAACGGTCAATGACGGGTGTTTCTACAAATAAAATGAGTAAACTGTTAGCAAGTAATTCCTCGCATATAGCTGAGATTCATTTGCAAGATGTAAAGGTACCAGCTGAAAATTTGTTAGGACCAATTGGGGGTGGATGGAGTTATGTAGTTAACACAGCTCTTGATCATGGTAGATATAGTATTGCCTGGGCGGGAGTAGCCATTGCTCAAGAAGCACTAGAAGCAATGGTAGCTTATTCAAGAAGAAGAAAACAAGGAAATAAATATATATGTGAATATGAAGCAATTCAAACAATTTTAGCAGAAGCAAGTGTAAATATAAAAGCAGCTCGTTCGTTATGCCAAGAGGCTGGGAAAAAGCGTCAGGATAGACATACTGATGCTGTAATTGAAACAACCATTGCAAAATATTTTGCCTCAAAGATGGCTATGAAGGTAGCCACAGACGCTGTCCAAGTGTTTGGTGGAAACGGGTTTTCAAGAGAATATCCTGTTGAGCGTTTATTTAGGGAAGCAAAGGTTTTAGAAATTATTGAAGGTACCTCGCAGGTACTTCAGCCAATTATTGCGCAGCATGCACTTCACACTTGTTCTCAAAAGGGAGGACTTTTAAGAATATGATTTATGAATTGGTAAAAGAAAAGGATGAATTCAAACAAATATCTCCACTTCTCGTTGATTATAAGAACCATCCAATACTTAATGGTATAGCTCATGGTTACAATAAGGGACATATTTATGTGGATAATCCTAATAACCCTAGATGTGCACTTGTATGGGCAGAACAAGAAATTTTTTATTTATTAGGTGATCCTACAAGTAATTTTGTTTCAAGTCTACCAACTTTTATTAAAGAAGTAATTGCACCTGAGGCTCAGCAGATAGGGGATGACTTTTTTCAGGTTGAATTATTACCCGAATCAAAATGGAAACAGGTTGTCGAGGAACAATTGCAAATGTTTATTCCTAAACCTTACACTCGAGTAACATTTACTTTTGATCCGGAGTCTTATAATAAGTTATCTAAACCTAATATGCCTGATGAGGTAACGGTGGAACGTATTACAATCGACATGTTATCAGATAAAAAGTTCGCAATGGTACGGGATGATATTGTTGATTTTTGGGAGTCAACTCAGGATTTCATTCGAAATGGATTTGGTTATGTAGTAATGGTACATGAACAAGTTGTAACTAGTTGCTTATCGGTTTTTTCGACAGATACTGATGTGGAAATTGGAATTAACACTTATGATTTATTCCAGCGAGGTAAAGGGTATGCTTGGTTGGCTGCAAGAGCATTCTTGGATGACTGTTTAAAACAAGGAAGAACACCACATTGGAAGACAGAGGATTTTCGTATTCCATCTATTAAACTAGCGGGAAAAGTTGGATTCACAAATCTTCAAACCTATACAGCTTATGTGTTTCCTTATAACGAATTAGATAATTTTGTTTTTACCGCATACCATCAACTAAGATACTATTCAGATTTTAATAAAGCTAGTGAGTTTGTACAAAAAGCTCGTACTGTAGGAGATTTAAATGCATGGCATCACTTTTTACTTTCATGTGGTTATTCATTAATTGATAGAATTGATCTTTCGTTAAAGCATATGAATCTTGCACTGGATTTAGGATGGAATGATGTATCAGATATTCGCTATGTAGTTGATTTAGTGAATTTAAGAAAAACTGAAGAGGGACGAGCTTTATTAGATAGAGTTGAAGATAGCTTAAGATGAAAAAAAGGGAGATAAAAAGATGAATATTGTATTTATGTTTCCTGGCGTAGGATCCCATTATTCTGGAATGGGTAAGTACCTTTATGAAAACTTCCCTGTAGCACGTGAGATATTTGAAGAAGCAAGTGACACTCTAAAAATAGACATGGCTTCCCTTTGTATGGAGAAGATATACAAAGCTGACCTTGAAAAGTTACAAAATTCACAGACTGCTTTAGTAACAACTAGCATGGCAGCTTTTCGAGTTTTTGAACAGGAAATAGGCAATAAACCAGAGGCAATGATTGGATATTCTTTGGGAGAATATACAGCTCTATGTGCTTCTGGAGCAATTGCATTTTCAGATACCTTAAAATTAGTACAAGAACGTAGTACGATTTTGAGTAGCTATGCATTGACTATAGATGGAACTATGGCATGGGTTAACAATCTTGCTCCAGAAATTGTTGAAGGTATTTGTTCAGAATTGTCAACCAAGGGACAGGAAGTATATATATCGGCTTATGACACTCCAAATAAAACATCAATTTCTGGTACAAACTCTGCGGTTCAGTTAGCTTGTGAAATGGTAGTAGAGCATGGGGGAATTGCAATCCCCCTTAAATTAAGTGGGCCATTTCATTCTCCTATGATGCAACCTGCTGCTGAAAAATATAAGAGTGTACTAGAAAATATAGATATGAAACAGCCATTAGTACCTGTCATAGCGAATCATGATAGTTCAATGTATAAAGGTGTAGAAAATATAAGAGAAAACCTTTACTTACAATTAATAAAGCCTGTGAAATGGTTGGACATGATTCACTATCTAATGAATCAAGGGTCTATGAAAGCTATTGAAATGGGACCAAAGGAAGTCTTGAAGTATCTTCTGCAAGCTATTAACCCTGCTATATCGACATTTAATTATGAAAGGGAGAAAGATATCCTAAATACAAAAAATTCTTTTACATTACAAGAATCTGATTATGAAGAAGTTATATCAGGGTGTTTAACTGTAGTTGTAAGTACAAAAAATTATAATACAGATTTAAGTGATTATCAGAAAAAGGTAGTACTCCCATTTCAAAAGGTCCAAAGTCAATTGGAAGAAAAAATTAATTCGGGGTATTCAGTGGAGAAAAGTGATGTAGAAGAAGCAATCCAAATGATGAAAACAGCACTTACTGAAAAACAGATTAAAGAGAGAGAACAAAAACGTTACCTGCAAAGAGTTCTTCAATGTAAAAGTTTTTAGATATAAATTATAAATATATTAAGGGAGCGATGATGGATAAATGTTCAAGAAAATTGGTATTGTAGGTGCTGGAACAATGGGGATCGGCATGGCAGTAGATTTAGTACTGCATGGTCTAGAAACGGTATTAATTGATGTTACAGAAGAGCAGTTAGAAATAGCGGAAGAGAAAATATTAGAGACAGTTCGCTTTGCTCCTCTAATTAATAAAGCATTTCCTAGAATGCATAAGGAAGAAGTACTTTCGTTAATAAGTAGCTCTACTAATCTTGATGAAGTGGCTGAATGTGATTATATAGTAGAAAATGTTCCAGAAAACTGGCAAATTAAAGAGCCGATCTATAGAAGATTAGATGAGATATGTAAAAAGGATACAATTTTTGGAGTCAATACGTCTTGTATCTCAATAACAAAAGTAGGAGGAGTAACAAAGCGTCCAGATAAAATAATAGGAATGCATTTTATGAATCCGGTATATATGAAACCATCTATAGAAGTTATTAGAGGGTATTTAACTTCAGATGAAACGGTCGAAAAAGCTCAATCTTTCCTCAAACAATTAGATAAAGATGCAATTGTGGTTAATGATCAGACTGGGTTTGTTTCTAACCGTATCTCCCACTTATTCATGAATGAATCGGCTTGGGTCGTAATGGATGGTGTAGCAACACCTAAACAGGTAGACGATATATTTAAAAAATGCTTTGGACACACAATGGGTCCATTAGAAACAGCAGATTTAATTGGGTTAGATACAGTATTACATTCATTAAATGTACTTTATGAGGAATATCAAGATCCAAAGTTTAGATGTTGTCCATTACTTAAAAAGATGGTGGATGCAGGTGAATGTGGTAGAAAGAGTGGTAAAGGTTTTTACGCTTATTAAAATTAAAAATTACAAATAGGGGTGTATAAAATGCAAGATAAAAACTTAGAACAAATTATTCATATGTATATTCAAGATCATGTAGGTATTGAATTTAATGATGATACTGAGATTTTTGAAGAAGGATTAGTTAATTCTTTATTTGCAATCCAATTGATGACTTTTCTTGAAAAAGAATTTGCCATAAAGGTAACTATGGATGACTTAGATATGGATAACTATAAGTCTGTAAATTCTATTGGTAATTTTATAAGAAATAAGCAAATGGTTCGGTAATGGACATGAAACAATACTTAGAGCCATCTCAATATAAAATGTATCAGAATTTTTTGGATTTTGTTTGTGAAAATATAGAACCTTACGCTAATAGTTGGGAGATTGAACAGGGCATTCCATCAGACATAATAAAGACTTGTGCTAAAAATGGTTATTTAGGTGGAACACTTCCAGCAGAGTATGGTGGATTAGAATGGGATTATGTAACGTATGGGTTATTTACTGAAGCAATAGCAAGAGGCAGTGTCTCTCTTTCGGGATTATTTAATGTCCATACGATGGTAACAGAAACGATTTTAAAATGGGGAACAGAAAATCAAAAAAATCAGTGGTTACCATTACTTGCATCTGGTAATCAAATAGCTGCATTAGCCCTTACTGAACCTGGAGCAGGATCAGATTTAAATATGATTAAAACGAACTTCGATCAACACGGGGATAAATTAATACTTAATGGAGTGAAGAAGTGGATCACTTTTGGTGCAGCTGCTGATGTGTTTTTGGTATTTGGAAAACTAAATGGTGAACAACCAGTTGCCTGTTTAGTACCAAAAGATAGTGCGGGTGTAAATGTTACTCATATAAGAGACATGCTTGGATTTAAAGCTGCATATTTGGCAGAAATTGAATTCAATAATGTAGAAATACCTTTAGAAAATATCATTGGTAGACCAGGATTTGCTTTTACTTACCTTGCACCGTATGCTTTAGAATTTGGGCGTATTTCAATTGCCTTTGCTGCTCTTGGTGTATTACGTACTTGTTTAGAAATCTGTGGGAATCATGTATTACATAGAAGTTCATTTGGTAACTCTCTAATTGATCATGGCATGATTTCACATATGATTACGGATATGGGAGTAGATTTAGAAGCTTCTATACTACTTAGTTTAGAAGCTTGTAAGGCCAAAAATGAGCATCGAGCTGATGCTACTGAAAAGATTATGATTGCAAAATATTTTGCATCGCGCTCAGGTACAAGGCATTCAACGAATGCTGTACAGATTATGGGAGCACTTGGTTGTAATGATAATTATTCAATATCAAGGTGCTTTAGAGATTCTAAAACAATGGAGATCGTTGAGGGGAGTAATCAGATTCATCAGCTATTACTTGGTAAGGGATTTGCTAAAAAAGCGAAACGTGCCATTGAAAAAATACCTGTAACAAAAGGAGTGATACAACCCGGATGAGTACATGTATACAGAAGCTGTTTGAAGAACAAGTAGTCCGTACGCCAGATGAGGTTGCTGTTATTTTTAAAAAAGAAACATTAACCTATAAGGAATTAAATGAAAAAAGTAACCAATTAGCTCGTCTTTTACGTGAAGGTGGAGTTGGTCCAGATACAGTTGTAGGTATTATGGTAGAGCGATCTATCGAAATGGTTGTCGGAATTTTCGGGATATTGAAAGCGGGCGGAGCATATCTTCCGCTTTCCCCGAATCATCCATCATCACGATTACAATTCATTATAGAAGATAGCGGTGCTAAATTAATACTTACGCAAAAGCAAATCCTACATCGATTTCAAGATAGTTTGAAAGCTGATATGTTGGCTTTAGATTCGATTTCCTATGAAGGAAAGAGTGAAAATCTAGAGTGTATTAACAAACCCTCTGATCTTGTGTACGTAATATACACTTCCGGTTCAACCGGGAAACCTAAGGGTGTTATGATTGAGCATTCGGCCTTAATAAATCGAATTGAGTGGATGCAAGAGGCTTATCCAATTAGTTCAAAGGATACTATATTACAAAAGACCCCTTATACATTTGATGTATCCGTATGGGAGATGTTCTGGTGGGCCATAGTTGGAGCCAAAGTATGTATTCTTGCGCCGGGGATGGAGAAGTTTCCACAGGCTATTATTGAGACAACTGAAAGTAATGACGTGACAATTATGCATTTTGTACCATCTATGTTAAGTGCATTTTTACACTATCTTGATGTGACAGGTGAAACTAACCGAATAAAATCGTTGAAACAAGTATTTGTTAGTGGTGAGGCACTACTGTCTCAACATGTAAACCGTTTTAATAAGTTGCTAAATTTCTCTAATGGTACACTTCTTACTAATCTGTACGGACCTACTGAAGCAACCATTGATGTGACTGCTTATGATTGTCCGACACATGAGATTACAGAAGGGAGCGTTCCAATAGGGCGACCAATTAAGAATATTGAGATGTTTGTTGTTGATAAATATGGTAATAAACTTCCGGAAGGCCATATAGGAGAATTATGTATCTCAGGTATAGGATTAGCACGTGGATATGTAAATAGGCCGCAATTAACGGCAGAAAAGTTTGTACAATATTCCCTTGATACCCGTATATATAAAACTGGTGACTTAGCTTTAATAAGATCGGATGGGAATATTGAGTTTCATGGAAGAATTGATTTTCAAGTTAAAGTTAATGGGCTTCGTATTGAGTTAGGGGAAATAGAATCGTGTTTAATGTCTTGTGAAGGAGTTTTACAATGTGCGGTAATTGTAAGACAAGAATCAGAGATGGTAGTTAAGTTAATAGCTTTCTATGAGTCAGAAAATGATATTGAGTTAGAGAGGTTAAAAAAATATCTTCGCTTATTTTTACCAGATTATATGATACCTAACCGTTTTGTACGTGCAAATGAAATGCCATTAACGGATAGCGGAAAGATAGATAGAAAAGCACTTGCCTTATTAGGTTCCGATAAATATTCACACCATACCACACTTGTAGGAGGTTCTGTTAATGAGGAAAGCAGTAAAGATTCATAAAGAAGATATTGAAGATGTAATCGCCCTTACACCAGTGCAGGAAGGTATTCTTTATCATTATTTGAAAGAACCCGAAGGAAAGCTATATCATGAAGAACTTCGACTTTGCTTAACTGGAAAAATTAATATTCCAAAGTTTGAAGAGGCGTGGAATTATGTAACGCGGGAAAATGAAATGCTGCGTACAATTTTTCGATGGGAAAAAGTTAAACAACCTGTACAACTTATACTAAAAGAGCATACTCCGAACATTATTTATAGTGATGGCAAAGTATCTAATGATACAGAAAGCTTTGATTTACAAACAGTTCCCTTTTCTATCGAACTGTGCCATTTGAACGAAGGCGAATATGAAATGGTTTTACGTCATCATCATATTTTGTTTGATGGTTGGAGTAATGGTATTATTTTACAAGAGTTTATTAAGGTATATCGAGAGTTAATAAAGGGAGATGTACCATCATCTATAAATAAAAAGAAATTTAAAGAATATATACTATGGCAACAAAAACAAGATAAATCAAAACAAAAGCTTTTTTGGGAACAATATTTAAATGAATTAACTGAACAAATAAATTTATCCAATAAAAATTCTAATCAACTAAAAAAAGCAAAAACATATGTAAAAGAGATAGATAAAGAGCAAAGTGATAGATTTCGAAGTTTTGCAAGTAATCAAGGTGTAACATTGGCTACATTATTCTATACAGCCTGGGGTCTATTATTACAAAGGTACAAAAATTCAGAGGACGTAATATTCGGTACAACAGTATCCGGGCGTTCAATTCCAATGCACGGTCTGAATGAAATGGTAGGTTTATTTATAAATACACCACCACTTCGTGTAAGTGCTGATGGGAGAATGACTGTTTCAGATCTTTTACAAAGAATTCAAAGTGATGTCCAAAGAAGAACTGAATATGAAACGACTCCAATTGTTGATTTAAACGTGTCATTTGACACTATTATGGTAGTTGAGAATTATCCTCTTAATATAGAAAAGCTGAAAGAAATTGATGAAAGTGTAAGAATTTCAGGTTATGAAGTAAATGAAATGACCAACTATGATTTAACCGTCTCAATAGAGTGTTTCGATTCTATTAAACTTGCAATGATGTGGCCTGAAGATCTATTTGATGAATCCATTATTACCAGTATAACTAACCATTTTATACAACTATTAGATTCAATGCTTTTAGATGAAGGACAACCAATACAAACTCTTAAGATGTTAGATGAGGCAGAAGAAAAGTTTTTGCTTCAAGGTGGTCAAAATCAAAGTGCTACATTCCCACACACAACACTTCATCAATTAATTGAGATGCAAGCTGAAAAGCATCCTGAGAGAGTGGCACTTACATTTGAGAATAGTGAGATGACTTATGGAGAATTGAATGAGCGTGCGGATAAAGTGGCATTTGCTCTTCTAAAAGAAGGTGTAACTTTAGATTCGCCAGTAGCTGTAATGTTGGATTACTCATTTAATATGATTATCTCTCTACTTGGTATTTTAAAAGCAGGTGGGGCTTATGTTCCAATTGATCCTGATTATCCGCAGGAACGCATTGATTTTATTCTTCAAGATAGTGGTTCAAATGTAATAATAACCTCAAATTTATTTGAGGATAAAGTTAAATTTGATAGCACAATACTTTTTATTGAAGAACTTAATAAGACACCGATGCAAGATTTCGACAGAGTAGATGTTGCCCCAAATAATTTAGCATATGTCATTTATACTTCTGGAACAACAGGACGTCCTAAAGGGGTTATGATTGAACATAGTAATGTAATACAACTTGTCATGCATCAACCAAATAGTTTTAAATTCTCTAGTAATGATGTGTGGTTACTATTTCATTCTTTCTGTTTTGATATGTCAGTTTGGGAGATATTTGGATCACTTACTTATGGTGGACGTCTTGTCCTGGCAACAAAAGAAACAATCCGTGATACGTATAAACTTGCTCAGTTGATTGCAGATGAGGGAGTAACGGTATTGAATCAAACTCCATCTGCATTCTATGTTTTTCAACAAGTAGTTGAAGAGATGCCTAAACTTGCTTTTAAAATTAGGTTAATTACATTTGGAGGGGAAATGCTGAAGCCAGGTTTACTGCAAAGTTGGTTTAAGCGTTCACCTAATACGGTCATAGTAAATATGTATGGAATAACTGAGACAACAGTACATGTTACTTATAAGGAAATTGGAGAAAAAGAAATGCACAGTAATCTTAGTGCTATAGGCGTGCCTCTTCCTACGTATTCGTGCTATGTATTTGACAAACATATGAATCCTACACCTAAGGGAATGCAAGGGGAACTTTATGTTGGAGGGTATGGAGTTGCGCGGGGATATCTAAATCGTCCTGAACTAAACAGTGAACGTTTTATACAGAATCCTTATAATCCAAGTGAAAGATTATATAGATCAGGAGATTTAGTCCGTATTCTTGAAAATGGCGAAATGGAGTATATAGGTCGTAGTGATCATCAAGTGAAGATACGTGGTTATCGAATTGAAACAGGAGAAATAGAACATCATTTACAACAGCATGCGGATGTGAAGGAAGCGGTAGTTTTATCTATTGCTTTTGGAGAGGAACAAGAACTGTGTGCTTATATACTAACTGATCAAGATATATCTCAAAATGAATTACGTTATTATCTTACTGACAAAATACCTTCGTATATGATACCTATGTATTTTGTACTTTTAAGTGAAATGCCATTAACTACGAATGGAAAAGTTAATCGTCGTGCTTTACCTAAGCCTACTAAGTTAGTACAACCAAATGATTTACTAGATGAGCTTGAAACAACGGTAGCTGATGTTTGGAAGGAAGTTTTGGGGGTAGAAAAAGTAGGGTTGTATGATAATTTCTTTGATGTTGGAGGGAACTCCTTAAAAATGGTTCGATTGTTCTCTCGTTTACGAAGCAAGTTTGAAAAAGAACTTACAATGCCTATGTTATTCCGATACCCAACGGTTCATGATCAAGCTTCCTACTTTAGAAGTGATAATGCTATGGAACACCAACCTGAAGAAGTTAAGAAAGAAAATCTTTTATCTATGAATAAAAATGATGTAGCAGTGGTTGGTATGGCGGTTCGTATGCCAGGCGCTTCTAATCTTAAGCAATTCTGGTCAAATTTAGAACAAGGGATAGAATCCATTCGTACATTTACAGATGAAGAACTTAGTGAGATGGGCATACCAAAAGAAGTGATTCAAAAACCAAATTATATAAAATCTAAAGGGTATTTAGAAGATGTAGATGCATTTGATAATGAATTTTTTGATTACAGTCTAAAAGAAGCTGAAATGATGGATCCACAACTGCGAATACTTCATGAATGCGCATGGGAAGCACTAGAACAAGCAGGTGAGGTTAATTCTTCTCATATGGATACAGGAGTTTATGTTGGAGGATCACCAAATTTCCACTGGCTTCGTTCTATTGCTAGTGAATTTTCTAATACATTAGAAGATTTCCAAGCAATGTTGTTAAACGAAAAAGATTTCTTTGCTACTCGATTGGCTTATAAATTAAATCTAAAAGGACCAGCGATTACAGTACAAACAGCTTGTTCTACCTCCTTAGTTGCTATTCAAAACGCATGGGCAGATCTTATCGATGGACGATGCGACATAGCCTTGGCCGGGGGAGTAAGTATAACTTATCCAACAAAAACAGGATATTTATATGAAGATGGTATGATTTTCTCACCAGATGGTCATTGTCGAGCTTTTGATAAGGATGCTCAAGGAACAGTGGGTGGAAATGGTGCTGGTATTGTAGTACTGAAAAGGTTAGAGGACGCTCTTCGAGATGGGAATTTAATACATGGAGTTATTAAGGGGGCTGCAGTAAACAATGATGGGTCCAATAAGGCTGGATTTACAGCGCCAGGGGTTGATGGACAAGCTGCTGTTATAAAATCGGCTCATGAAATAGCTGGCGTTAAGCCTGAAGAAATCTCATATATAGAAACTCATGGTACTGGTACGCAACTAGGTGATCCTATAGAAGTAGAAGCATTGAAGTTAGCTTTTGGTAAGCAAGAACCAGGTAGAGTTTTAATTGGATCAGTGAAGACGAACATTGGACATTTAGATGCTGCAGCAGGAGTTGGAGGATTTATAAAGACGGTCTTAGCTTTAAAAAACAAGAAAATTCCGCCGAGCCTTCATTATAATAACCCAAACCCTAGCATTGATTTTGGAAAAAATCCGTTTCGTGTAAATACGGAACTTATCCCATGGAAAGAAGAGGTAAGAAGAGCGGGTGTTAGTTCGTTTGGGATGGGTGGAACTAATGCACATATAGTGTTAGAGTCTGTTCCTGACAATGCTAAGAATTTTGAAAAACAATCTTGGAACTTATTAACTGTTTCAGCAAAAACAGAGGAATCCTTAGATAAAGCTACTAACGATCTATTATTGCATTTGAAGGAGAATCCAGAGATATCACTATCTGATACAGCTTATACATTACAAAAAGGTCGTCGTGAATTTCCATATAGAACTGCTGTAGTTGCTAATGGAATAGAGGATGCCATAGAAAAACTTGGTGATACGGGACTAGTGAAAACAAACGCAATGGAGAGTAGACCTTTAGCCTTTCTTTTTTCAGGTCAAGGATCACAGTATATCAATATGGGTAGAGATTTATATGAAAATGAACCTGTATTTCGTGAACACGTTGATCAAGGTTTAGCCTTACTCTCAAATTGGTTAGAAATAGACATGAAAAATATTTTGTATCCTACAAAGGAGACAGAGGATAAAGCAACTGAACAGTTAAATAGAACTTCAATGACGCAACCTCTACTATTCACTATTGAATATGCATTAGCCAAGCTTCTAATGAATTGGGGAGTTTATCCAAGGGTCATGTTTGGCCATAGTATTGGTGAGTTTGTAGCAGCTTGTTTAGCAGAAGTAATGTCTTATGAAGATGCATTACATTTAGTAATGATTAGAGGGAAGTTAATGAATAGCGCACCAGAAGGCGCTATGCTAAGTGTAAATTTATCTGTTGAAGAATTAAAAACCTATATAACAGATGATGTAGATATAGCAGCTGTAAATTCCTCTCAACATTCAGTAATTTCTGGTACTGTACTTTCAATCAATAAGATTGAGGAATTACTTTTAAATCATGGAGTAAAGACAACGCGTCTATTTACTTCGCATGCTTTCCATTCTCGAATGATGGATGAAGTTCTAGATGCATTTGAGCAAGCTGTAGGAAATATAAAATTATCAAGTCCTAAAATACCTTATATATCTAATGTTACAGGTGAAATGATTACAGCAAATCAAGCCACATCACCTTCTTATTGGGCACAGCATCTACGAAGTACTGTTCAATTTTCAAAGGGATTATCTGAAATTTTTCATTTGAAAAATGTAATTTGCCTTGAGATTGGCCCAGGTAATGCATTATCAACTTTTGTATTAAAACATTTAAATAGAAGTAAAGATCAATTGGCTTTAAACATGTTACGTCATCCTCTGGATAAATCAAATGACTTCGAGCATTTATGCAAGCAAATGGGACGGTTATGGATGCAAGGTGGAACTATAAATTGGAATACTTTTAATAACAGTGAGAATAAAAGGTTATTAGATTTACCAACGTATCCTTTCATGAAAAAACGATTTAAAGCTGATCCATTTTTTAATACTCAATCTCAGAGTTTAACTCAGGAAACAAGAGGCCATAATAAACAGGCTAATATTAAAGACTGGTTTTATTTGCCTTCTTGGGAACGCAAAACATTAAAATCTATACAAATAAAGAAAGAACAAAAATATAAATGGCTTATTTTCAATGATCATCTAAATCGATTCAATCGACTGATAGAAAAATTAAAAAGAGAAGGTCATGATGTAATTGAAGTTAAAACAGGTGGTGTTTTCTCTGAAAAATCCGACGGTTTATATACGATATGTCCATCTCAAAAAATGCATTATGAAATGCTATTTTCAGAATTAGAACAAAAAGATTTATTACCAAATAAGATTATACATGCTTGGAGCTTTAATCCAGTTAATGAGGTTATTCTCGATCAAGAGAGAATTGAACGATCAATGGATGAAGGATATTATTCGTTACTTTATATTGCACAAGCAATTGGGAAAATTAATTATGAGGGAGCATTACAGTTAAACATTTTTACTGACCGTATGTTTGAAGTTACAGGTACAGAGCTGAACTTAAAGCCAGAGCAAGCTACAATTCTAGGCTTTTCAAAAATATGCAATCTTGAGTTTCAAAATATAAAATGTCGTACCATTGATATGGATACAGATTCTCAACAAATGTTTGAAGAAGCGGGTTTAATGGAGAGTTTTGTGGATTCTACTGATATAGTTGTAGCTTATCGAGGACGTCATCGATGGGCGCAAACGATTATTCAAAGTCCTTTTGAGGAAGAAGATGTAGAAATTGATAGATTACGAGAGGGTGGCGTTTATTTAATTACTGGTGGACTTGGTGGAATTGGATTTGAAATTGCAAAAGATTTAGCTAATAGAGTACCAAATGTCAAACTTATATTGATTGGCCGCTCAGAGTTCCCACCTCGTAATCAATGGGAACAGTACTTAGAAAATAAAGACGAGCGTGTAAGCCGAGTTATTTCTGATTTGTTGACAATGGAGTCTCAAGGTGCAGAATACATGATCCTAAGTTCTGATGTTTCCAATCAAGATGATATGAAACAGGCAATTGATAAGGCTAAATCTCGTTTTGGTTCTATTAATGGCGTAATTCATGCAGCAGGTGTCGCTGATTATCTAGGTATTATGATGAATCGTGAAAAAGAATCTAATAATAAAATTTTAGCTCCGAAAATTAAAGGTACACTAGTACTCGATGCTTTATTAAAAGATGAACCAATTGATTTCTTCGTATTATGTTCATCAATTGGTAATGTGGCGTATCATATGAAATTTGGTCAGAGTGGTTATAATGCAGCGAATGAATTTTTAGATGCATTTGCGTTTTATAAGCGGGCTCATGATGGAGTGTTCACTGTAGCTATTAATTGGCCAGATTGGCAAGAGGTGGGTATGTCACTTAAGTCGGCTGAAATATGGGCAAAGCAATTTAATATGGATATGGAAAGTGTATTACATGATGGTGTAACTGTAGAAGAGGGTTTAAAAGTATTCCGTAGTATCATCAATAGAAATCAACAACAAGTCGTGGTTTCTCCAATAGATTTACATTGGAAACTTTTAAATGGTGCCAACTATTATAATGAACTATTGGAAAAAGGAAGTAAGAATAGATTAAAGCAGAATCGTTCAGATGTTTCCACAACGTATAGACCACCAACTAATGAAATTGAACAACAATTATACGAATTATTAAAAGATATGTTTGGAATCGAAGAAATAGGAATTTACGATAATTTCTTCGATCTAGGAATGAGTTCTTTAGATCTTGTTCGTATTAATGTGAAATTAAAAGAGGCCTTTAAACGAGACTTACCTATAGTTGTTCTTTATGAGCATACGTCAATTAAATCTCTTGCTAAATATTTAAGTAATCAAGAAGTAAATAACAATTTAACAAATAAAAAAGAGTTATTGAAAGCGAAATCGGTTATGAAAAATACATTATCTGCTTTAAAAAGTAGAAAGTAGTAAAGGGAGGGGAACAACATGATTAATAAAGAAGTAGTTCCGTCAAAAGTTGAGTTTTGCTGGGGATTACCTGTTATTCCAACACCACAAACAAAAGAACTTCTAGAGGAATATGTTAATCAAGCTAAAAGAGCTGAGAATAATAACTTTGACTCGGTATTGGTTTCGATTGCACCAACATCTGTTGATCCAATGATAGCAGCGTCTATGATTGGAATGAATACGGAGTTTGTAAAGATTTTGGTTGCGCAAAATACAAACCAGATGCTTCCTACCGTAACAGCAAAAGCATTGAATACTTTAAATAGTTTAATTGGTAATCGTGCAGATATTAACATTGTAACTGGTAGTGCCTCGCTTGTCCTTGCGCGTGATGGATTACCAGAACCGCACCATGTTCGATATGCTAGGACAAAAGAATATATTGAGCTGTTACAACAATTAAGACGAGGAGTAACTAGCTATAAAGGTGAGTTTTATCAAGTAGAAAATAGTGATATTTATCCAAAGGAAGATCTCTCTCGAAGTGCCCGCTACTTTGTAGCGGGGTCCTCCGAGGAGGCAATGAGAATAGCTGCAGAGTATGGTGATGCTTATATACTTTATGCAACAGACCGCAAAAGTCTTAGAGAACACTATCAAACAGTTAATAATTATGCTAAGCAATATGGGCGCGAGAAAATTCCAGGTGCTATTTTAGTAGACATCATTGCTCGTGAGACTTCGGAAGAAGCATATGAAGAAGCATATGAATTACTTGAGAGAACACCAGCAGCCTTAAAGCGGATGACTAAGCTATTTTTAGATAATGCAGATTCTGTTGGACTTCGCCGATACAAAGATTTAATTACAAAAGATAGTATGTGGATAGATGATCATCTTTGGGGAGGTCTAAGTTTAGTTAACCCATCTAATTCAATTTCTATTGTTGGTAGCTATGAGGAAGTTATCTCGACGTTAACTGATTTTTGGGAAATAGGGGCAAATTATTTTCTTATTACTTCTCAGATTAGTGAGCATGAAATTGAACGTATTGGTCAAAATGTTGTGCAACCATTTAAAAAGAAAATTGAAAAGTTAATCCAAGTTAACTAAAAGAGGGCTAAAAATATGAAGTTAAACATATGGTTGAAGTTTATCATTTTAATGACTTTAATAGTACTCCCTTATCGACAGGTGGAAGCACAGGAAACGGTACAGTTTAATGAGAAGAAAATACAGAAGCATATAGAAGAACAAATATCTCAAGCGGGTATTCCTGGACTTTCAGTAGTAATTGTAAAAGGAAACGAAACGATTTATAAGAAGAATTATGGCTATGCCAATACAGACAAAAAACGTCAAGTTACGAATGAGACGCTTTTCGAGCTAGGTTCTACTTCAAAAGCTTTTACGGCATTAGCTGTATTGCAGCTAGAAAAAGAAGGGAAAATTAAACTTAGTGATTCTTTAACTAAATATGTTTCATGGTTTGAAATGGAGTATAAAGGAAAACCTTATGAAATTACACTTTATGACTTATTACACCATACTAGTGGAATACCGGAAAAGGCCATTGGATATATTCCTATAACCAATGGCAAAGATTCTATTGAGAAAACGATTAGAAATGTTATGCCAATAGGACTAAACCGAGAGCCGGGTAGCAGTTTTGAATATTCTACGGTTAACTACGATCTATTAGGCTTAGTAATCGAGAAGGCAACTAATCAATCATTTGAAAGATATGTTCAAGATCATGTGCTATCAAAGTTGGATTTATTGAGTACATACGCTGGACGTGAGATGGCCCCATTAGATAACATGGCCCAAGGTTACAAGCGTAATTTCTTACAATCATTACCCTATGACGCTCCTAATTATAGGGGGAATACACCGGCTGGATATTTTATTTCAAATATAAATGATATGGAAAGATGGTTAAAATTACAGCTTGGGGTTGAAAAGCCTAGGATGTTTCCGGAGGAATTGATTAACGATTCTCATAAAGCGAATAGAAAGGTTGCCCCAGATAGCAATGGAGCTTCATATGCAGCTGGATGGGAGGTCTATCAAAGTGGTGGAGGGGAAATTTCACATGGTGGAAGTAACCCAAATTATTCATCGTATATTGGTTTCCGTGATGAGGAACAGATAGGGGTCGTAGTACTAGCAAATCTAAATAGTAATTACACTTACTATATCGGTAGCAGTCTTTTAAATATGATGATAGATAAAGAAGTTAAACCGTTACTCTATGATGAATATAAGAAAACGGATCAAATAGGAACAGCCTTATTTGTGATCTCATCTTTGTGTTTACTAACGTTATTGGTCATGTTATTTCATTTAATCAGGGAGATTATTTTTAGAAAAAGAAAGTTTATATTACCAACGGGAAAAACATGGTTACATATGGTATTAGTTGTTGCGATATATGGGCTAATGATTTATGCACTTTATCAACTACCAAATCTCTTGTTTGGAGGGCTTCCGTGGGCATTTATAAAAGTTTGGGCTCCTTCAACTGTTGTATTTGCAATATATGCAATTGCTGGGGTGGGTTTGGCCTATGTTATCCATACATTCTTAAATCTTTGTTTTCCAAGACAAAAGGGAAAATCGCTTTTGACTTTAATTGTTTTGGGATTAATATCAGGATTTGGTAATGCCTTTCTCATTTTTGTGATTAATGAAACGTTTGTTAGATCAAATAATTTGGAAAATGGCTTGTTGTTTTACTTTGTACTTGGAATCGTTATGTATATCTTTTCACAACGTATTATTAGAACTAGCATTGTATCGTATACAAACGAGCTAGTTTATGAAAAAAGGATGGAATTAACAGATAAGTTGTTACAGACTCCTTATTACAAATTGGAGTTGATTGAGAATGGCCGAATAGAGGCGACATTAAATAACGATACGGAAGTTATCTCTCGTTCTCTCAATCTATTAGTTACTGCTGGAACAAGTTTATTAACGTTACTATTTTGTTTTCTCTATCTTGGTGTAATGAATATGTATGCCTTTTTACTATCCTTGTGTATCATCTTTATTACTGCAGGGGTATATTCTTTGATCGGACGACAAGCAGATAAAGTTTGGAATGAAACAAGAGATATTCAGAATGTATATTTTCGTTTGATTGGTGATCTAAGGCATGGTTTCAAAGAGCTTAGGCTTCATACTGGAAAACGAAACGATTTTCGAGAAGTTATGAATGAAAGCTGTAATAATTATCGTGTTAAACGAACGATAGGAGATATTAAATTTGCAAATGTGTTTGTTCTGGGAGAACTATTATTCATTTTTGTTATTGGTATTGTAGTTTTCGTATTTCCAGAAATTTTTGTTAATATGCCGAAAGAGACGATAAGTAACTATGTAATCGTTTTTCTGTATATGACAGGTCCAGTTAATGAAATACTGGGCGGTATCCCTCAGCTCGTAAATGTGCGTATTTCTTGGCAACGTATTCAACAAATGGTGAAGAGTGTAGATCATATAAAGGCAAATGAGCAAATCGCGACAACAAAAGAGTACTTAGATGTGCCAATTTGTTTGCAGCTACAAAATGTAAGTTATAAGTATAAGAATAAAGATGGAGATTTTACTGGTTTTGGTATTGGTCCAATAGACATGGAGTTTAATTCTGGAGAAATAGTCTTTATTGCTGGTGGTAATGGGAGTGGAAAATCTACTTTATCAAAACTGATTACTGGGTTATATGAACCTAATGAAGGTAACGTTTTATTAAATGGAAAAGAAATAGCTCCAGAGGAATTGAATCAATACTATTCAGCTATCCTTAGTGATTTTCATGTTTTTGATAGGCTATATGGAATTAATACAGAAGGAATGAAAGCAGAAATCAATCATTATTTAGAACTTCTCCAACTGAGTGACAAGGTTGGCATTGATAATGGGCGTTTTACTACTACGCAACTATCAACTGGACAAAAGAAAAGGTTGGCATTGCTGGTTACGTATTTGGAAGATCGACCTATACTTTTATTTGATGAATGGGCAGCGGATCAAGATCCTGGTTATAGACGCTTCTTTTATGAAGAATTGTTACCTCAAATGCGAGCGAAGGGTAAATGTATTATTGCTATTACTCACGACGATCAATATTTTCATTTGGCAGATAAGCTTATAGTGATGGAGATGGGAACTGTGAAAATGAATAAAACAAAGGAGGCATTATCATGAGTAAGGAAATTAAATGTGTTGTTTGGGACTTAGATTGTACAATTTGGGATGGTGTTTTATTAGAGAGTGGTACAGTTACTTTAAAACCTGGAATTTATGAAATTATATGTGAATTAGATCGACGTGGAATACTGCAATCAGTTGCTAGTAAAAATAACTACGAAGATGCAATAGCTAAATTACGGGAATTTGGAATAGAAGAGTATTTTTTATATCCGGAGATTCATTGGAACTCTAAATCTAGTTCCATTGAGAAAATTAGAAAAAATTTAAACATAGGTATTGATACTTTTGCGTTCATTGATGACCAACCTTTTGAATTAGAAGAAGTACAGAGTGTTCATAATGATATTCTGTGTATACATGTAAATGAATATAAGTCCTTATTAGACTTGCCACGACTACAACCAAAAAGAATTACAGAAGATTCGCGTCGTCGAAGACTGATGTATTTAGAAAATCTTAAGAGAACGAAGGATGAAGAAGAATATGAAGGCCCAAAAGAAGAATTTTTAGCTTCACTTGGGATGAATTTTGTGATTAGTGAGGCTCGTGAGGAAGATTTGCAGCGTGCAGAGGAGTTAACAGTACGTACGAATCAATTAAATTCGACTGGTATTACCTATGATTATGATGAATTAAACTATTATCGTAATCATCCAGATTATTTATTATTAGTTTGTGAGTTATCAGATAAATATGGCTCCTATGGGAAGATTGGTTTAACACTTGTAAAAAGGACGGAGGAAGCCGACTGCCTAAAACTTCTTCTCATGTCTTGTCGTGTAATGTCCCGTGGCGTTGGTACTATACTCCTCACATATCTAATGGAAAGAACAAAACAGGCAGGTAAACGCTTTTTGGCTGAGTTTCGACAGACTGACCGTAACCGTATGATGTTTGTTACGTACCGATTAGCTGGATTTAAGGAAACTAGCAACGAAAATGGAATATTAATTTTAGAACATAATCTTGAGAATATAAATCCTTATCCTCACTATATTAATATACAATTTCCGGAAACACCAACGGATGTGGATAGAGGGGAAGTGGAAATATGCAACAAACAATTGTAAAGCATTCTCTTACGCATCCACAAAAAAGAGTTTGGTATAATGAACAAATTTATCCAAACACATCTATGTATAATATCGGAGGGATGGTTCTTATTAATGGGGAAATTAATTTTACAATTTTAGAAAAAGCAATTCAATTATTCATTAAGAAAAATGATGGTTTACGTCTACGGATTTTTCAACAACATAGAGAACCCCACCAATATATATCACCATTTGAACCTACACCAATACGTTTAATTGATTTTTCTAATCATCATAATCCAAGTTTAGAAGCTAGAAAATGGGCCCAGGATGAATTTCAAAAACAAATTCCACTTGAAGGAGGCCCTCTGTTTGAATTTGTGCTCTTGAAAATAAGTGATGTAGAAAGCTCCTATTTTGTTAAGTTTCATCATATTATAGCTGATGGTTGGACAATCCAACTTATGACGAGTCAAATTATCGATTTTTACTCTAAGTTAAAGAATGATGAGCATATAAATGATACGGTTGAATCTACTTATCTGTCTTATTTACAAGCAGAGGAGAAATATCTGGAATCCCCTCGATACGTAAAAAATAAGAATTATTGGAATGAGAAATTTATGAATCTGCCAGATTTCTTTTTATCAAAAACATCTCATTCTCTAGAAGGGAAACGAAAGATATTTTTAATTGAAAAAGAAAAATCGGTTGCTCTACAGTCTTTTATACAAAAACATAGAATATCTATGAATACATTATTTTCAACCTTTATGCTTATTTATATTCATAAAATGTATGATCAATCAGACATTATCATTGGATCTCCTGTACTAAATCGTTCCGGTGTACTAGAAAAGAAAATAGTAGGTATGTTTACTAGCACAATGCCGTTACGGTTAAATGTGGATGAAGATGAGAGTGTTCTATCTTTCATTAAAAGAGTAAATCATGAAATAAAACAATGTCTATTTCACCAGCGTTATCCTTATAACTTATTGGTAAAAGACTTGCAATTGACTAGTAAAGGATACGATGGTTTATTTCAATATAGTGTGAATTACTATAATACAAAACTTAAAAATACTATCGATGGATTTTCTTTAGAAAACGTGGAGTTTTATAGTGGCTACCAAGCCTATTCATTGCAGTTAGTTATTAAGGAATGGGCAGATGAAGGTTTAGAAATTCAATATGATTATAAAGTCGCGGATTTTGAAGAAGATCAAATCAATTGTATGCATGAGAGGTTTTTAGCTTTAATAGAACAAGTTTTACGTAATGAAGATCAATCGATAAAAGAATTATCTTTGTTATCGGATGAAGAACAAAAGTTTATGTTAGAGAAATTTAACAATACGGCTTTTGTGTATCCGAAAGAAAAAACTATTCAAGAATTATTTGAAGAACAAGTAAAACAGACACCAGAAAAAATAGCAATCCAACATGCTGATAGATCAATGACTTATCTTGAATTAAATAAGAAATCTAATCAGTTAGCAAGAAAGTTACGAGAAAAAGGAGTCGAGAATGGTCAAGTCGTGGGTATACTAGCTAAACATTCACTTGAGATAGTAATTGCAATTTGGGGAGTTATTAAGGCTGGAGGTACATATTTGCCTATAGATCATTCCTACCCAGAGGACCGAATTCGTTATATTTTGAATGATAGCGGCACAACATTACTTTTAACTGACTATACAAATGAGGGTAATTTAGAATATTTAGGTGAGAAAATTAATATATGTGATCAGAAACTTTATGAAGGAGATAATGCCAATCTAACCCTAGTAACTGCACCAAATGATCCAATATATATAATTTATACCTCTGGAACCACGGGGAATCCTAAAGGAACTGTAATTACTCAACGTGGATTGGTTAACTATATTTCCTGGGCTAAAAAGAACTATATTAGTAGTGAAAATGATGTTTTTGCATTATATTCATCCGTTTCTTTTGATTTGACAGTAACTTCAATATTCACTCCTTTAATAAGTGGTTTATTGTTAGTAATATATCATGATAAGGAAGATGAGTTTATTTTGTCAAAAATCCTAAAGGAAAATGTAGTAACAGTGTTGAAAGTTACGCCTTCACATTTAGCATTGTTAAATAACTATTCACCCCCAAGAGTTTCATCTCTTCGCAGGTTGATTGTGGGTGGAGAGGATTTGAAAACCTCAGTAGCCGAAAAGATATATGATCTTTTTAGCGGTAAAGTTGAAATAATTAATGAATATGGACCAACTGAAACTGTGGTTGGATGTATGATTCATCGTTATGATCCAGATCTAGATCGAAGAGCATCCGTACCAATTGGTACACCAGCTGATAATGTTCAAATATATTTATTGGATAAGAATCTTCAGCCGGTTCCTATTGG
Organism: Bacillus sp. ISO11; assembly: GCF_003458115.1. Taxonomy (NCBI): domain Bacteria; kingdom Bacillati; phylum Bacillota; class Bacilli; order Caryophanales; family Bacillaceae; genus Bacillus; species Bacillus sp. ISO11. The sequence goes on from NZ_QXCO01000013.1 coordinate 107,319, forward strand.
TGTAAAAGGAGAAATTTATATATCGGGTGATGGGGTAGCTAAAGGTTATTTAAATCGTCCGGATTTAACAGCGCAACGTTTTTTATCCAATCCATTTATTTCGAGTGAGAAGATGTATCGAAGTGGTGACTTAGCTGTCATGTTGCCAAATGGATTAATCGAGTATCAAGGACGGATGGATTCTCAAGTGAAAGTTAAAGGATATCGTATTGAAATAGGGGAAGTTGAGAATGCACTGTTACAACACAAGTCTGTTAAAGATGTAGTAGTGGTGAATTGGCAAGGTGAGGATAATTCAAATCATCTAGTTGCTTACATTGTTTTGAAAGACAGTGTTCAAAATATAGAAATACGCAGTTTTATTTCGCATATGCTACCAAGTTATATGATTCCTTCATTTTTTATCTATATGGATCAGCTACCGCTTACTATCAATGGAAAGGTAGATCGTCAAGCGTTGCCAGATCCGATGTTAAATAACGGTTCTAATCATACTCATTTAGAAGAAGTAGATGAAGATGTTACTGGAATGGTTAGTGAAGTTCTCAAGGAAATATTACAGACTGATAGAATCGAATTGCATAGTAATTTTTATCATTTAGGTGGAGATTCTATTAAAGCGATCCAAGTGAGCGCTAGATTACAAGAACTGGGATGGAAAGTTAGAGTTAAAGATGTACTAAATTATCCAGTTGTAAGTGAATTGGCAGCAATGTTAGTTAAACAAAAAGATGTTACAGTCTCACAAACATTGGTAACAGGAAAGGTAGAGCCTACTCCTATTATGCGTTGGTTCCTTGATCAACAGTTTAAGAACCCGCATCATTGGAATCAATCGGTATTACTGTCTTTAAAGAGGCCGGTTAAAGAAGAATATATTAATAAGATGTTAAATACGATCATGCATCATCATGATTTGTTACGGCTAAGGTATGAGGATAAACAGGATTACTTCTATTATGACGAAGATATGTCCATTGCTGATTCTAAGGTTACCATGTTTGATTTGTCTGAAATTCCAATTGAAATGGCTTTGAATCAAGTTCATATAAAAGGTGAAGAGTTAAAAGGAAGTTTAAATTTGAATGTAGGACCATTATTTAAAGGGGCCTTATTCCAGCTTTCAAATGATCAACAGTTGTTGTTATTAACTGCACACCATCTTATTGTTGATGCTGTGTCCTGGCGTATTTTAATTGAAGATGCAAACCGATGTTTGAATAGCTTGTATTTAGGAGAAGTTCCATCGCTACCATTAAAAACTAACTCTTTCCAAGATTGGTCTGAAGCTTTAAATAGTCGAGGAGTTAATTTAGTACGTGCTGAATTAGATTATTGGGAATCCATAGATAACACGCTAGATAATAATTTTCAAATTAATAGAGAAAAAGAAAATAGTACTGTTGAAAGTTGTACTACTCTTACCTTTACATTGAATGCAGATGATACAAGAAAACTATTAACTACTGCAAATGTGCCTTACAATACACAGCCAATGGAGTTGTTACTCGCTGTGTTGACAGAAAATTTAGGTAAATATACAAACCAAGATCAAATTAAATTTGAGTTAGAAGGTCATGGTCGAGAGGAATTATTTGAGCATCTTGATATTTCACGTACAGTAGGGTGGTTTACGACAATGTATCCAATTGTATTACAAGTTTCGCATAATATTGCTAATCAAATAAAGAGTGTTAAAGAAGAGGTTCGTAAAAGACCTAATAAGGGAATTGGATATGGAATTCTTAAAGAGAAGTTTCCTTCTTGCAAAGATTTAACTCAAAATACAATTCGTTTTAACTATTTAGGAGAGATAGATAATTCTCTCGGGGATGGATGGTTTACTATTGTTGATTATCAAAGTGGCAGTGAACAATCAAAAGATAATCATATTACTGCATTATTAGATATTGTGGCCATGGTTAAAAATAAAAGGTTAGAAATTCATGTGACATTTAGTACAAGTCATTTTCAAAAGAATTTTGTAGAAAATTTATTTTCAGATTATCTAGAACGACTGCAGACATATATCCAATCCTGTTGTCAAATGCAAACAAAAGAATTTACTTCATCAGATTTTGAAACCTTAAACCTTAGTGATGAAGAAATTGATAATTTGTTTGACTAAACAACTATTTGATGAAAATTTTATTTAATAAAGGAGAAGTCACTTGAGAAAATTAATGAAAGATTTATCGCCAGGATTGAATAGTAACAAATATTTGGTTTGTGTTCCTTATGCTGGGGGCTATTCGAATTCTTTTTTACCTTTAAAGAATTATTTACCGAAAGATATAAAACTTATTTCATTTGATCCTCCAGGCCATGGTCCTAATCTTTCTCCACTAGTTGATAACATAGATGATCTTGTTAATTTATATTTAATGGAGATGCAACCAATTTTAGAGGGAGAAGTTACATTATTTGGCCATAGCATGGGAGGAATTATAGTTCACCGTATGGCTCAAATTTTAGAAAGTAAAGGTATAAATCCTAAAAATGTTATTATCTCAGCTATGAATCCACCGGAAATAAGAAGAAAAACAAATCATTTAGATGATAAAGACTTTATAGATTATATAAAGTCTTTGGGAGGATTACCGGATGAAGTATTACAACATCAGGAGCTTTTAAACTATATCCTTCCAGTCATTCGATCAGACTTTCGCGCCATTGAGAATTATATAAATAATGACACAACATTGTTGAAAGCGCCCCTATACATTATTAGTGGAACAACAGACTCTAATTATACAGTAAAAGGGGCTAAGAAGTGGGTAGAATGGGGCAATGAGGTTCATTTTCTAATAGTTAATGGTGGTCATATGTTTTTACTACATCAAGCTGACATCGTGGGCGAGTTAATTATGAAAATACTAGATAGGGTAAAATCTGTGAAGTAAAAAAATTAAGAGATGTATCTGAGTAAGAGAAAAGTGTATTTCTATGCTTTATGCTGAAACTTCTATCGCTAAAGTAGCAATCCAATTGGTCGTCATTGGGAGAGTTTTATTACCGAGGAAGAAAACTCCCAATGACGAGTATGATTGTGCCCCCTCATGATAAAACGGATGGGTCTATGAGGGACATAACCACTAAATATGTAGTATTTAGTATCAATATCATAGAGAATGGTGGGAAGAAAAAATGCTTGATAAATTTACCCAGCAGGTTTTATTATCTAGTGAAAAATTTAAAAAAGAAAAAGAATATTGGTTAGACAAGTTATCAGGTGATGTTGAGTTAAGTAGATTTCCTTGTGATTGTCTGTCTTTAAATAATATTCAGGTTTCTAAAGAAAGTTATTATTGTCAATTCCCATCGGATATTGCGAAGAGAGCTGTAGCAATTAGCAATAATTCTGATATGTTACTGTACACTATTTTATTATCAGGTGTGAAATATCTCTTAAGTAGATATACCGATAAGGATGATGTAGTAATTGGAATGCCAGTTTTTAAACAAGGTCAAGAAGAGACGGTTTTTCAAAACAACTTTTTATTATTACGTACTCAAATAAATCAAGAAGATAATTTCAAAGAAATAATATATAAAATTAAAGAAACAATTTTAGAGTCAAATGAACATTGTCATTTTCCTTTTAATAAACTTACTCAATTATTAAGTCTAGATGGAGAGAGTAATAATCTTCCCTTATTAAATACAATAGTAATGTTAGATGATATTCATTGTTATGAGAGTACAGATAAAATAAACTCTGATATGGTTATTAGGTTTATGAAAAATGAAGAACAGTTAAAGGTTCAAGTAGATTACAATTCTACTTTATATAGTGAAGGATTAGTTAGTAGAATAGTTAATCATTTATATAATATTTTAGATATATTAATGAAAGATCCAAATAAATCTGCAATGGATCTAGATGTAATGTCTAAAACAGAAAAGAATCAAATATTATATGATTTCAATCATACGACTAGAGTTCATAAAACATTACTTTGTGAGACTGTAACAGCTCCTCAATTATTTGAAGAGCAGGTAAAACAGAATCCTAATCAAATAGCGATTGTATGTAATGAAAAAGAAATCACATATAAGCAATTAAATATAAAAGCTAATCAGTTAGCGAGAAGGTTATTAGACCAGGGAGTTAAAAGAGAATCCATTGTTGGTGTGATGATGGAACGCTCTATTGAGATGATTGTAGGCATATTAGGTATCTTAAAAACGGGTGGGGCGTATTTACCGATTGATACCGATTTACCAAAACAAAGAGTGGAATACATGCTGACAGACAGTGGGTGTTCACATGTACTAACATATCAAAACTCTATTATAAAGGGAGTAGCATTCCAAGGTAGTGTAATAAATCTAATGGATATTCCTTTTGAAGAAGAACAAGTAGAAGATTTGCAGATAACGATGGAACCTCACAACTTGGCATATGTTATTTATACATCAGGTTCTACAGGCCAGCCCAAAGGGGTAATGATTGAACATCGTTCCTTAACTAATTTTTTGTGTGCAATGTATGAGGACTTCTCTCAAGATATAGGGATAACTGATAATGTTCTATTCTCTAGTAGCATCTCTTTTGATGTTACTATATTTGAAATATTTGTCCCATTGGTATATGGCGCAAGAATGACTATTTATAAAGGTGAGAAGTTTGATGTACCAAAACTTGTACAAGTCATTCTTGAGGAACAGGTCACGTTAGCATATATTCCACCTACTTTATTAAATGAAATATATGATTATTTTGTAAGGGCGAATCAGAAGATATTGTTAAATAAACTTTTCGTGGGAGTAGAACCAATTAAAACAAAATTACTCGCAAAATACGATCATCTATTTGAGGGGAACCTCCAAATATTAAATTTATACGGACCTACAGAGGCTACAGTCTGTTGTACATCTTATCAATATGAGACGGATAAAGAAATTACAACACAAAACGTACCGATAGGTTCGCCATTGTTAAATACTAAAATTTATATATTGGATTCATTTCACAGGATACAACCTATAGGTGTTCCAGGAGAAATATGTATTTCTGGCATAGGGTTAGCTAGGGGATACATCAATCGAAAAGAATTAACAGCAGATAAATTTATTGATCATCCATTTGAACCTGGTGAGAAATTATATAAAACAGGAGATATAGCGAGATGGCTACCTGATGGTAACATTGAATACTTGGGCCGAGTCGATCATCAAGTAAAAATAAGGGGATATCGAATAGAACTAGGTGAGATAGAAGCAAGTTTGTTAAAATATGAGACAATCAAAACCGCCGTAGTAATGCAGCGAGAAGATGAAAGTGGAGAAAAGTATTTATGTGCGTATGTAGTTACCGAAAAAGATATTCCTATTCCAGAGGTAAGAGCATATTTAGCAACAAAGTTACCATATTATATGATACCTCAACAGATCATACCCATTCAAAACATACCGTTAACACAAAACGGAAAAATAGATAGAAAAAAATTACCTCAACCTACTTATAATTTAAAATCAAGTCATATAGAGCCGACAAATTCTACAGAAAGAAAATTAGTTGAGATTTGGAAAGAGGTTTTAGGAATTCAAAGGGTAGGAATACAGGATAACTTTTTTGAGATAGGTGGTCATTCATTAAAGGCTGCTAAGTTAATTTCTATCGTTAATAAAGAATTTAATGTGCAATTATCTATTAAATCCCTATTTAAGTTTCCTGTTTTGGTTGATTTTTCAAAATGTATATTAGAAATGGAAAAAAGTGATTATATTTCCATAGAACCTGTAAAACAACAAGAGTATTATTTAGCTTCTACGTCACAAAAGAGAATGTTTATAGTAGATCAATTCGAAGATGGTACAAATACAACTTATAATATGCCCACAATACTTAAAGTAGAAGGGGATATTTGTAAAGATAAGTTTGAAAATATATTTCAATCTTTAATTCAGAGACATGAAATATTAAGAACTTCTTTTCAAATTTTAGATGGGGAATTAGTGCAAAAAATTGAGCCTAATGTAGAATTCAATATTGAATACGTTCATGTAAATGAAAAAGATATGGACTATTTAATACATGAGTTTATAAGTCCATTTGACTTATCAAAAGCTCCATTATTAAGGGTGTTGCTTTTAAGGATAGCAGAAGAAAGGCATATCCTTTTAGTAGATATGCATCATATAATATCTGATGGTTTATCAATGGGGATATTAATAAAAGAGTTTGTAGAATTGTATAAAGGAAATGAACTTCCAAAATTGAGAGTGCAGTACAAAGACTTTGTAATGTGGCAAAATGGACCTTACTACAAGAATCTAATTAGTGAACAAAAGAATTATTGGTTAACAACTTTAAAAGGAGAACTTCCGGTTTTAAATTTTCCAACCGATTTTCAAAGACCCACTATACAAAGCTTTAAAGGTAAGGTTTGTTCCTTTAATTTGGGAACAGATTTAACTTTTAAAGTAAATAAACTAGCAACTGAAACTGGTACAACGCCATATATGATTTTATTGGCCATTTATAACATACTTTTATCTAGATACACAGGTCAAGAAGACATTATTGTAGGCTCACCTATTGCTGGAAGGTCTCATTCTGATACTAATCATATGATTGGTATGTTTATTAATACTTTGGTAATGAGAAATTATCTAGAAAATGACGATGAGTTTATTGAGTTTTTGAGTAGATTAAAACTCAATACATTAGAAGCTTATGAAAATCAAGACTATCCTTTTGAAGAAGTACTAGAAGATTTAGACTTGCATAGGGATACAAGTAGAAATCCATTATTTGATACAATGTTTGTTTTTCAAAACATGGATATGAATCCAATATCTATTGGTGAATTAGAATTTACACCGTATCCGTTTAAGCAGTCAGTTTCAAAATTTGATTTGTCATTAATAGCAACGGAAATAGATAATAACATTCATTTAAAAGTAGAATATAGTACTAAGTTATTTAAAGCGGAGACGATAGAAAGGTTAATGGTACATTTTACAAATATAGTTGAGGAAGTAACTAATAACCCTAGAGTACGATTGCGTAATATTAATATGTTATCTGTAGAAGAAGAACATTGTATAATGAATGAATTTAACAAAAAAGAGAATTCAAATTCTAATCATTTATTAGTGCATAAAATGTTTGAAGAACAAGTAAAACGGAACCCTAATCAAATAGCCGTTGTATGTAATGAAAAAGGAATTACATATAATAAATTAAATATAAAAGCTAATCAGTTGGCGAGAAGGTTATTAGACCAAGGAGTTAAAAGAGAAACCATTGTTGGAGTGATGATGGAACGCTCCATCGAGATGGTTATAGGTATATTAGGTGTCTTAAAAGCAGGTGGGGCGTATTTACCAATTGATACCGACTTACCAAAACGAAGAGTGGAATATATGCTGACAGACAGTGGGTGCTCACATGTATTAGTACATCAAAACTCTATTATAAAGGGGATAGAATTTCAAGGTAATGTAATAGATCTAATGGATATGTCTTTTGAAGAAGAACCAGGAGAAGACATGCAAATGATGATAGAACCTCACAACTTAGCGTATGTTATTTATACATCAGGTTCTACAGGACAACCTAAAGGAGTAATGATTGAACATCGATCCTTGACTAATTTTTTGTGTGCAATGTATGAAGATTTCTCTCAAGATATAGGGATAACTGATAACGTTCTATTCTCTAGTAGTATCTCTTTTGATGTTACTATTTTTGAGATATTTGTCCCATTGATATATGGCGCAAGAATGACTATTTATCAAGGTGAGAAGTTTGATGTATCAAAACTTGTACAAGTCATTCTTGAAGAACAGGTTACATTATCATATATTCCACCTACTTTATTAAATGAAATATATGATTATTTTGTTAGAGATAACCAGAAGATAGTGTTAAATAAGCTACTTGTGGGAGTAGAACCCATTAAAACAGAATTACTCGCAAAATACGATCATCTATTTAGGGGGAACCTCCAAATATTAAATGGATATGGACCTACAGAGGCTACAGTTTGTTGTACATCTTATCGATATGAGAGTGATAAAGAAATTACAACACAAAACGTACCGATAGGTTCGCCATTGTTAAATACTAAAATTTATATATTGGATTCATTTCACAGGATACAACCTATAGGTGTTCCAGGTGAAATATGTATTTCTGGCATAGGGTTAGCTAGAGGATACATCAATCGAAAAGAATTAACAGCAGATAAATTTATTGATCATCCATTTGAACTTAGTGAGAAACTATATAAAACAGGAGATATAGCAAGGTGGCTACCTGATGGTAACATTGAATACTTGGGCCGAGTCGATCATCAAGTAAAAATAAGGGGATATCGAATAGAACTAGGTGAGATAGAAGCGAGTTTGTTAAAATATGAGACAATCAAAACGGCCGTAGTAATAGATCAAGAAGATGAAGCTGGAGAAAAGTATTTATGTGCATACGTAGTTACTGAAAAAGATATTCCTATTCCAGAGGTAAGAGCATATTTGGCAACAAAGTTACCACATTATATGATACCTCAACAACTCATACCAATTCACAATATACCATTAACACAAAATGGGAAAATAGATAGAAGTAAGTTACCGAAGCTAAATACACTGGGCAATAGTAATTATGTACCACCAAGAAATGAAATAGATAGTAGTTTAATTGATATTTGGAGTAGTATATTAGGCGTAAATAATATTGGTATAAATGATAATTTCTTTGAATTAGGTGGTCATTCTCTTAAGGGACTAAAGTTATTCGAAAATATCAAGAGAATGTTTAATGTGCAACTGCCATTAAGTTTATTATTTCAAAAGGCTACTATTGAACAATTAAGTGATGTAATAAGTAGGAATAAAGGAATAGACAGTGAGTGTTTAATTCCAATTCAAAATGGAACAAACAAGGATAGTCAATGGTTCATTGTTCATGGGCAAGGCGGGGGTATATTAAACTATTATGATTTGGCTAGAGAATTAGGAGAGGATAAGACTGTATATGGGTTACAATCTATAGGATATGATGATAGTAGATTTCCAAACGTATCTGTAGAGGAAATGGCGGTAAGATATATAGAAGAGATTAAACAAGTAAAAAAAGAAGGGCCATACACCTTATTAGGATGGTCTTTTGGAGGAATAGTTGCATTTGAAATGGCTAGAAAATTAGAAAAACTAGGTGATAAAGTTAGTTTTCTAGGTTTACTTGACGTTCATCCTATTGAACAAGGTAAGGAGATTCTTAGTTTAAATATTAAGAATGCATTTGAAGAATTGGAAAAATTCAATGATCAGTTAGGGATTGAGAAAATTAGTTTTGAGCAAATGAGTGAAGAACAATTAATAGAATCTCTACTGAAAAAATTTACATTGAATGAAAATAGTTGTCAGCAAAATTTTGAAGATCCAATGATGAATAAGTTAAAAGTAATGATAGCTAATAGATATGCATACCTAAAATATAATTGTAAACAAAAAATAAAAGCAGATATCTTTCTATTTAATGCATCTATTAATGACATTCACCCACTAGTAGATTATAACAGATGGAATGAATATACATTAGGGGAAGTATACGCTTTGCAAGTGCCAGGTTCCCATCTGAGTATGTTAGAGAAACCGCATATTCATGAATTGGTAAAGAGTATAAAAATGAGTTTTAAACAAATGCTCTTATTAGCACATGTAAATAAGTGAAATGTTTTTTAAAATTGTACACTATTAATTTTGTAAAAGTCTCATAAACTCATGTGTAACATATTATGAGACTTTTTTCTTTGAGCCCATTCACTAATAAACATAAAGGGATTAGAAAATAAGTGGAAAATATGAATGTAAAATAGAATATTATCCTCTGAAAATGTTTTTTACTAATCAAAAATTAATAGGGATTATTCATTGAGAGTTTTTTATATAAGAGGTTAGGTGGGAAGGATATAGTGAATATATATAAGGTACGTGTGCCAGGGAATATAGAACACAATATTATGCAGAAGCTTATGCAATTGGTCTCAAAAGAAAAGCAGATGAAAATACAGAAATATAAAAGAAAGTCCGACCAATATAGCGCCTTAATTGGAGACATTATAATAAGATATTTAATTACTACAAATTTCTCGAAAAAAAATAAAGATATTAAATATAAATACAATGAATACGGAAAGCCTTATGTTGATGAGTTAAATAATTTTCATTTTAATATATCACATTCCGAAAGTTGGGTTGTTGGAGCTATTCATGAGGAAGAAATAGGAATAGATGTAGAAAAAGTCCGGCCCTTAGATACTACAATGATTAAAAATATATTTACTGAGGAAGAATTTAATTATTTAAATTCATTAAATGTAGAACAACAATTAGAGGTGTTTTATGAATTATGGACTATAAAAGAAAGCTTTGTTAAATGGATAGGGAAAGGACTAACTATACCTTTAAACTCTTTTGTTATTAATAAAAATACAATATTGTATGGTGACATGCTATCTAATGAGGTTTACTATAAAAAGTTTACTATTGGTAAAGATTATAAGCTTTCTTGTTGTGCTTCTTTAGATAGTTTTCCAGAATCAATAATTGAAATTGATTTTGTTGATTTATGTTATTATTTTATCGAAAATAAAGACTTCTACTTAGTTTAAAATGGCTCATGTTCCCATAGTTAAATGAACTTTTTAGAAAATAAAATCAGAAAATTATATAAAATGTTTGTGGGAATTTTGGGATATTATAGAAAAGCGTCATTTTAATTTTAAAATGACGCTTTTCATTTGCTTATGTCGATTCACGAATAATTAAGGTTGCTGGATATTCGATAATTTTACGCTTAATAGATTCCTTTTCATTTATATATAGTAGTATCTCACTAACAGTTCGTTTACTTAGCTCAACGATTGGAATATCAATTGTACTAATTGTTGGAGTTGTAACTGTGCAAATTAATTGATTATCATAACCGCAAACGGCAAGGTCAGTAGGGATAGTATATCCTTTTAAAGAAGCACCTTTAATTACTCCAGCAGCAACTTGATCATTTCCAGTAAAGAGCGCAGTGGGTCTATTTTTTAATTTATCTAATCTCTCAAAGATTCGAATTCCATCTTTAATAGTAATTGCATCTCCAAATAACCAACTTTTTTTGTATGATAATTGTTGTTCTTTTAATGCATGCAGATATCCTTGTTTGCGTTTTAATTGTGCTTGACTATTAAGGGAATCAAAACAAAAGCCAATCTTTTTGTGTCCTTTACTTATTAAATGTTTTACAGCTTTGTATCCGGCTTCAAATTCATCATAGCAAATTATCGGAATAGGTGCATTTTCCTCATATTCATTACAAAGTAATATTGGGCCATATGCTAAATAATGCTCTATATTTTCCCAATCATTTTCTAAGGATGCGAGAATTACACCATCTACCGCTCTATTCTTTAGTAATGAAAGTAATTCAAGCTCTATTTTTTTTTCATAAAAAGTCTGATAAATCAGTAATTTGTAATTGTGTTTTAGAAGTTCTTTAGAAATTTCTCTAGCTAATTTTCCGAAAAAAGGATGATCTATATTTGGAATCGATAGAGCGATGGTTTGTGTCTTATTCACCCTAAGATTTCTAGCGATAGAACTAGGAGTATAGTTTAATTCTTTCATTATTTGTATTATTTTCTCGCGTTTTTCTGGATTTACATAAGGATGATTATTTAAAACTCTTGAAACTGTAGCATTTGAAACATTGCATAATTTAGCTATTTCATTAATTGTTACCATAAAGAATCCCTCCGAAAAAAAAATGTTGACATGTAATCGATAACATAAAATATAGTCTACTCATGATTTTCAAAATAATTTCTTAGAGGTGATTTAACGTGAAAACTCTTACTACAATTTCTGGCCATAGCAAAGACAATTTAGCTTTATTAAAGTGCCTGCAGGGAGAAACGAAAGAGAAAGAATTTGAAATTAGTAATGTATTACCGAATCACAAAATGAAAGAGAAATTATTTAGAGAAAATAAATTGAAAATAGATATTGATATAGAAAAAGATATTTTCAATTATAGCAGAAAAAATATACAGAAAATAGAATTTATGCCAGTTAATCGGCTAATTTCTCAAAGTGAAATTGACGGAATAATAGGAACTTTAAAAGAGGTTTTACCGACAGGTCAATTCACAAGTGGACCATTTTCTAAAAAATTAGAAGAAGTAATTGGGGACTATTTAAACAAGAAGTTTGTAATTGCAACAAGTAGTGGGACAGACGCACTTATGGTGTCTTTGTTATCTATTGGTATTCAGCCAGGCGATGAAGTGATTATGCCAGCTAATAGTTTTGCTGCTACTGAAAATGCAGTGTTAGCAATTGGAGCAAAACCTGTATTTGTAGATATTGATCACAAGAGTTATTGTATTGATCCACTTAAAATAGAAGAAGCAATAACCCAAAAAACAAAATGCATTTTACCTGTTCATTTGTATGGTAAACAATGTGATATGAAAAGAATTCGTGAAATTGCAGATGTTTATCAGTTAAGAATTATTGAAGATGCATGTCAGGCTATTGGTTCCTCAAACCTTGGAGAATATGGAGATATTATTATTCTGAGTTTTAATCCATATAAAAACTTTGGTGTATGTGGTAAGGCGGGTGCAATAGTTACTAATAATGAAAATCTTGCAATTCGTTGCAATCAATATAGTTATCATGGATTTGAAGTTGATAAAAAAAATAAAAAAGTATTAGATTTTGGCTTTAATTCTAAAATTGATAACCTTCAAGCAGCTATTGGTTTAGAGAGAATTAAGTTCCTATCGTATAACAATTTAAAGAGAGTATTTTTGGCTCAACGATATATAAGCAATTTAAAAGAATTAGAGGATAGAGAATTAATAAAGCTACCTAGGATGACAGAAGATAATGTTTGGCATCTTTTTCCGATTAGAATTATAAATGGAAGAAGAGATGAGGTGAAAAATAAATTGTACCAGTTGTATAACATTGAAACAGATATTTATTATCCAGTATTATCTCATAAACATAATACCAAGCTGGTAAAGAAAAATTATATGCAGGATACTTTATTAAACACAGAGCAAGTTCATAAGGAAATATTACATTTACCTTTACATCCAAATATGTTGTTAGAGGAACAAAATTTTGTTTTGGAGGGATTAATTAATGTCAATAAGTAATGAAGTTTTAAAGTCTTTAGTTTTTGAAAGGTTACCACAGGTTAAAAACCCTAAATATATAGTGTTCTGTGATTTTGATGAAACTTATTATCCTCATAATATGGATAATTCTGGAATAATCAATATGAAATTATTAGAAAAATACTTGTATGAACACGCAAGTAAAGGAGATTTGGTCATTGGTTGGGTAACTGGAAGTAGTTTAGAATCAATTGTTGAGAAAATGAAAAAAGGTGGTATTAAATATTTCCCTCATTTTGTAGCGAGTGGATTAGGTACGGAAATAACGTACTTTGATAGTAATAGGACTACTATGGATGATCAAGTTTGGGAAGAGAGAATAGTAGAGGGAGGTTTTGATTCTGCGAAAATTAAAAGAATTATCGAATCGCTTGAAACAAAATATGAAATTTTTTTAAGACCTCAGACACAATTAGGAAGTTCTAAGTACAAATTTAATTTTTATTATGAAGAGCAAAATGAAGCTATTGATTCAAAAAATTTAGAACAGATAGAAGAAATCGGGAAGTTATACAAAGTGGGGGTAAATATTAACAAATGTAATCCATTAGCTGGTGATCCAGAAAATTGCTATGATGTAGATTTTATTCCACTTGGAACAGGTAAAGATGAAATTGTGAAATTTATGTTAGATAAGTACAAACTAGATAAAGCAAATGCAATTGCTTTTGGAGATAGTGGAAATGATTTAAGGATGTTACAAGCTGTAAGACATGGTTACTTAGTAGAAAATGCAACGGAAGAGGCTAAACGCACACACGCAATGCTAGCTCAAGGTGAATACTCAATTGGAATTTTAAATACTCTAAAGCACATTATTAATTAAAGGGGATGTTCATATAATGAATATTGGAATTATAGGTGCAGGTAGTATTGCAAAAGCTCATTCTAGGGCATTATCAACAATTGATAATTGTAAATTAGTTGGAGTATATGATGTTAATTACGAGAATGCTCGAGAGTTAGTAGAAGATTATGATGGGGAAGTTTTTAATAGTTATGAAGAGTTACTTGAAGTTGTTGATGGGATAATAATATCTTCCCCTAATTTTTGTCATAAGCCTCAAGCGGTTCAAGCGTTATTAAAAAACAAACATGTTTTAGTTGAAAAACCGATGGCAATTTCTTGTGAAGAAGCAAAATATATGATGAAAATAGCAAAGGATACTAATGTAGTTGCTGCAATGGGGTTTAACTATCGTTACTTGTCCTATATTAAGGCTTTGAAGAGCTTAATTCAAAATGGGGAATTAGGAGAGGTAGTAGTTATAAGGCTACATTTTAAAAAGAATAGCGCTTTTCGAAGAACTTTGTTTACTTGGCGGGATGACATTCAAAGTAATAAAACTAGTGGGGCATTGGGGGATTTAGGCATTCATTTAATAGATTTACTTTGGTTTTTATTTGAAAGTGATTTTAGAGAGGATACTGTTCGAACTAAAATTAAAACAAATGTTAAAGAAAAAGAAAAACAAAAAGTATTTGTAGATGATTATGCAGAGGTTTATGGTCAATTAACCAATAAAGTATTTGTTAATATTACAACGTCTAAAAGTTCATTCCCTGAAGATTGTGGCTTTAGTATTGAGGTAATAGGTACTAAGAAAGAATACAAGTATTCTTCTAGAGAACCTAATAAATATATAACTTTTGATGGGTTGGAAAAACAAGAAATCTTTTTGCCTTTACCGTTATTAGTTGATCCGGAAAACGAGATTTTTGAATGGGCGGATTCTTTTAGAAAGGAAATTATAAGCTGGGTTAATGCAGCAGCAGGTGGTTCTAAAAAATCGCTTGCAACATTTGAAGATGGATTACGTTCACAAATTATATTAGATTTATTCTTCAATAAAAACAAACGTAACAAAGAATTATCTGTAACAACTATTTAGTTTTATTGTAAAAAGAGGGATTTATAATTTGTAACATAAATCCCTTTTTCTTTTGAATTGGAGCTGATAAAAGGTGCGGTTAATATTTTATTTTGGGTGCTTGTTCTATTTTATTGTAGGAGTAATACATGTTTGTATGGGCAGTTTAATTCCTTCGTTACTACAATATTATGAAAGAACACCTGATCAACTAGGGATATTAATATTTTTTCAATTTACTGGATTTTTATTTGGTGTTCTTAGTTCGCCTGTTTTAGTAAAAAAGTATCATTATTTTAAAACTCTAACATTTGGGATATTAGCAATGTTAGTAGTTTTAGGAGGTTTTATATTTGTTAAAGAATGGGCATATTTAGCAGTAATTGCATTTGGATTGGGTTATGGAGCGGGTTTGTTAGAAACTACTATGGGTTCCTTTGTTATTTCAGCAGAAAAGAATAGTGCTGCTAAATTCAGCATTCTTGAAGTATGGTTTGGGATTGGAGCGCTGGGGTTTCCTTTATTAGTCAATTATTTTATAAAATTTTATACATGGTATTTCATTTTATATGGAATCTTGCTATTTCTTATTTTCACACTATTAGTTTGGTACTTGTTTGGGAGTGCTAAATTTAATAATCTTTCTCCTCGAAAGAATGAAAAGGAAGTATCACTATCCCCATTAACTGTTAGCTTTAAAAATGGAAAAGTAAAAATTATATTATTTATATCACTTTTTGCATTCTTATATGCAGGTATAGAAACCAATCTTGCAAATTTTTTATCTACAATTATGATTCTTACTAATAATGAATTAATTAGTTCAATAAGTATATCTTGTTTCTGGCTAGCAATAGTTATCGGAAGGATTTTTATAGGTAAGCTTGTTCATAAGTTTAATTATTGGATATATATTTCATCTAGTTGCTTCACATTAGTAATTCTCTTATTTCTATTCCCCTTTGTTCGTGGTACAGGTATGTATTTATCTGTAATCTTCATTATTGGTTTAGTCATAGCTGGCATTTTTCCGATAACACTTATTTTAGCTTCCCGTATTATGGAAAATAATATTGATGAAGTGACTAGTTTATTTATTGCATCGGCAAGTTTGGGAGGAGCTCTAGTTTCCTTTCTAATTAGTTGGAGCTTATCATTAAATACTATAAATATTACCTTTGGGATATTTTCATTTTTTGCTTTTATTCTTGGTTGCATTATTTTAAAGATGAGGAAAATCTCCAATTATAGTAATAAAGATGTTAAAAAAATAGAAAGCATGAAATCTTTATAGAAAATATTTTTATGTATAGAATGTGTAAAAAAAGAAAATTATAGTATAAATTGACAGAAAATTGATAAAAGAATTGAGAAAGCTGAAAATTCAGTATTTTGAGTATATTTTTAGTGTTATAGTGTGTAATATATTCAGCAGAGCTATATCATAAAAAATAGGAATATAGACTAACAATAGAATTATATGTAAGTATTTATGAGTAAAAAGAGAATTCGAGTTCATATAGGCTATATATCAACTGATATATATTAGTTTAAAAACAAATGTAGAAAATTGTGGTAATGGATCCACATGAATTATTTTTGCAATCTATTATTTTTTACCTTAGCTGTTTAATATTTTTGATTTACATATATGTGTAAATACATTTTTGTTACATGCACTTATTCAAAAGGGAGGTAATATAATAATGGTTATTCGAAAACATTTAATTACTCTTGAGGATCTTACTGATAGTGATATTAACCAAATTGTAACTCGTGGGGTAGAGTTTGCCACAGGTAAATCGCAACCTAATCAAATATTAGCGGGAAATATAATTGGGGTTTACTTCCGTAAAACATCGACTAGAACTCGATCGGCATTTTCTATTGCAGCATTAAAGATGGGTGCACAAATTGTAACGTATGGTCCAAATGATTTGCAAGAAAATACAGGGGAGTCTATAGAAGACACTACTCAAGTACTTTCGCGAATGCTGGATGGACTAGTAGCAAGAACTGCAGATAGTCAAAAGGAAATGGAAAAACTGGCATCTCAAAGTCGTATGGCAGTCATTAATGCAATGAGTGCGGAAGAACATCCAACACAAGCGCTAACAGACTTAACAACAATGAAACAAAAATTTGGTGAAATAGCTGGATTACGGGTTTTATATATGGGAGAAGGTAATAACAGTGCAGCAGCTCTAGCTCTTTCTTTATCTCGTTTTCCAGGTACGGAGTTATATCTTTTTACACCTGCTGGTTATGGAGTGTCTCCAAGTGTGCTTGAAAAATCAAAAGAATATGCACGATTTTCTGGTGCTAAAGTTATTGAATGTCATGATATAAACATGTTACCTAGTGAAGTGGATGTTGTATATACAACAAGGTGGCAAACAACAGGGACAAGCAAAATAGATCCTTTATGGAAAGATGCATTTAATCCATTTGCAGTGACAGAGAAAATTTTGACTTTATATCCGGAAGCTACTTTTATGCATGACCTTCCAGCACACCGGGGGGAAGAAGTAGCAGCAACAGTTATTGATGGACCGAAAAGTATTGTATTTACCCAGGCCGAAAATAAGTTAAATAGTGCTATGGCAGTACTTGAATGGTGCTTAGCTTATCGATACTAAAGATATTGTCTTCAAGATATAAGTTCTATTTGAGGTACATTCAAAAAAACATTTACAAATGTTTATCATTAATTATTTTCTTTAGATTTTAACCAAGAAAGGAAGCAAATTATGCTCAAGAAATTAGAGAGTTTAGAAGGGGTAATCGGCAACACACCTATGATTAAATTAGAGCATGAAAAGATTAATTTGTATGCGAAACTAGAATATTACAATTTAATGAATAGTGTTAAAGTACGTGCTGCTTACCATATTTTAAAATCAGCAATAAGTCGCGGTGAAGTGACTGAAAATTCTACAATTATCGAATCTTCATCTGGTAACTTTGCGGTTGCTCTTGCTACTCTTTGTAGGTATATTGGTCTGAAATTCATACCAGTTATTGATCCAAATATTAATGGTAGTTATGAGAATTTTTTGAGAGCAACTTCCTATCAAGTAGCTAAAGTGGATGAACGCGATGAAACAGGTGGCTATTTATTAACGCGTTTAAATAAGGTGAAAGAACTTTTAAATACTATTCCTAATGCATACTGGACAAATCAATATAATAATGCCGATAACTTTGAAGCTCATTATCAAGGAATTGGTGGAGAAATATCTAATGACTTTAAACAGTTAGATTATGCCTTCATTGGAGTGAGTACTGGAGGAACTATCGCTGGGGTATCTATACGATTAAAAGAAAAATTCCCTAATATTAAAATTATTGCGGTAGATAGTCAAGGATCCACTATTTTTGGTGATAAGCCTCGTAAACGATATATACCAGGAATTGGTGCCAGTATGGTACCTGGTATGGTTAAAAAAGCATTGATTGATGATGTAATGATTGTACCGGAGGTTCATACTGTTGCAGGTTGTTATGAGCTATTTAATAAACATGCAATATTTGCCGGTGGATCATCAGGGACTTCATATTATGCAATCCAAAAGTATTTTGAAAATAAGGATGTTCAAAATACACCTAATGTTGTTTTCTTGTGTCCTGATAATGGACAAGCTTACACATCAACTATTTACAACGTAGAATGGGTAGAATGGCTTAATACACAAAAATCAGTAGAAGACCAATTAGTTTCTTTATAAAAATGATATAGAAATGAGGAAGCAATTATGATGTATTTAAATACTAAACATATCAATGAAATGGGTGTTAATTGGGAAGAAACAATAAATGTCATTTCAAAGGCAGTACAAAGTCTTGATGCAGAAGATTTTTCTCAGCCAATTAAGCCATACTTACGTTTTGATGATCCGGCTAATAGAATTATTGCTATGCCAGCTTATATTGGAGGAGAATTTAAGGTTTCAGGAATCAAATGGATAGCTAGTTTTCCGAAGAATATTGAGAAAGGTATTCAACGTGCTCATTCAGTTACCATATTAAATGATGCTATGACTGGAAAACCATTTGCGACACTTAATACAGCAATGGTCAGTGTAATACGAACAGCTTCTGTTACAGGGTTAATGATTCGAGAGTTTGCCAAGTTAAGAGATTTAAATAATGTTAAAGTTGGAATTATTGGATTTGGACCTATTGGTCAGATGCATTTAAAGATGGTAAGTGCCCTATTAGGCGATAAAATCGAAAGTGTTTACTTATATGATATCAATGGAATTAAAGACGAATTAATTCCTGAGGAAATTTATTCTAAAACTCAAAAGGTTAATGCATATGAAGAAGCCTATAATGATGCTGATATTTTTATTACTTGTACTGTTTCTGCAGAAGGTTATATTGATAAGAAACCTAAAGATGGGGCGCTACTACTCAATGTTTCTCTTCGTGATTTTAAGCCTGATATCTTAGAATATACAAAATCCCTAGTTGTTGATAATTGGGAAGAAGTCTGTCGTGAAAAAACTGATGTTGAAAGGATGCACCTTGAAAGAGGTTTACAAAAAGAAGATACAGTATCAATTGCTGACGTTGTAATCCGAGGAGCACTGCAAAACTTCCCTTATGATAAAGCAATATTATTTAATCCAATGGGTATGGCCATATTTGATGTAGCTATTGCTGCTTATTACTATCAAAGGGCTATGGAAAATGAAATTGGTGTTTTATTAGAAGACTAGTAAATTTATTAAAACGCAGTTTGAAATAATTGTCTAATAGCTGCTAAATATCGGTAAACAAGACTAATCATTATAGAAAATTAGTTATTTGATAAGCTTAGAATTTATGTAATTATTTGAGGAGCTGTTTTTATGAGTGAAATTATTTCGGCCTTAGATCTCTTACATCCCAAGCAAATTCGCTTTCATGAATCATATGAACACAAACGATTGGAACAAATTTGTCGTGTAATGGAAAGCGAAGGTGTTTTACGGAATCCTCCCTTAGTATCTGAGCTTAGTGATGGTAATTATCTGTTACTTGATGGTGCCCATCGTATGAAGGCTATGATGGCATTAGGTTGTAAACGCGTTGCTGTACAGGTAGTACCCGATGAAAAAATAAGAATTCGTGCTTGGAATCATTTATTACCAATGGGGGAATGGGTAAATAATTTAAAGAATGAACCTACAATAATTTGGTCAGGTAAGATTATTGCTAATAAACGCTTGCTTGCAAAAATTACAGAAGCAAATAAACAAGAACAT
Organism: Bacillus sp. ISO11; assembly: GCF_003458115.1. NCBI lineage: Bacteria > Bacillati > Bacillota > Bacilli > Caryophanales > Bacillaceae > Bacillus > Bacillus sp. ISO11. The sequence continues at coordinate 127,635 of NZ_QXCO01000013.1, forward strand.
TTTTTATATGCAAAGGATTTAAATAGCGATTTATTTACCCATTTAGAGATATGGCATCGTATTGTCGGCTTATATCAACATGAGTATACGGTACGCCGTCATTCAAATGATACTGAGGTCTGGCCTCATTCAAATGAAATATTGATGAGTTATCCAGAATACTCGTTGATGGAACTGAAAAAGGTAATTGAAGCAAAGTTTTTAATGCCAGCGGGAGTTACTCGTACGACGCTTAGTGGTCGGTTATTGAATTTACGTATACCACTTCATATATTGCGTACGGAAGTATATCCTGCTGGTGAATGGGAAATGTTATGTGGAAATTGGTCAAAATGTTTACGCCTTTATGACGAGCCAATATATGTTTATGATGCATAATATATTGTTTAGTGATTATGATGTATATTTTTTATTTATTTGTAAAAATTTCATTATATGATTTATATTAATTTCAAAATATTTTTATTATGTTATAAAAACTTTTGAATTAGTATTTAAGACTAATCTAAGAGAGGTTTGTTATCGAATGGGGGTAAATATTACCAAAAAAGATAAAGTGGAGATCTCTAAAAAATTAAAAACTTTCTTGGGTGATCAATATTCACTTGAATTAGGAGATTACATAAGCTTTGAAATACTTGAATTTATAATAAAAGAATTAAATCCACATTTTACTCTAGCTACAAAAAATAGGTTGGAAATTCTCTTGAAAAATATAGAGAAAGAGATATATAGTGAATTAGTTTCACATGAAAATAACAAAGTATAGGCAATATTACATGTATTTAAATGTAGAATAGCGAGGAACAAGAGAATTGATGATATACAATTTTTAAAAGAGATGGAATTGAGAAGTGAACATACTTACAATTTCATCTTTTTATTTTTGACACGCTTTTTGCAATTCATGATGTAAATTTTCTGACGAAGCATTTTACTATTAAAATAAGAGTTAATTATCCTATTTTATGGTAAAATATTCTTGAGTTATATCTTCTGAAAATCTATTTTTTACAAGTTTAATTAATATTCTTAATCGTTATTCAGGTATTAGAAGAATTATTTAAATTATTAAACAGCATTGATTATTAATAAATTTATAAAATTTAAAAAATATTAGCTTGAAAAATAGCCTTTAAATTTTAATGATATAGTAAGTGAGTCTCCTTTAATTATATTAATATAGTTAAATATCCTATTATTTTATTTTTCTATAAATATATCTTTTTTTTATTAACATTTAATGGTATATTGTTTTTAGATAATGTTGTGGTAAATTATTGAATTTATAACATCATTTTCAAAAAAATAAAAGGTAGGTATTGAAATGGAAACTGAAAAATATTTACAAGTCGTAGAAGATGAAGAGATTGAACAATTAGTTGGTGGAGCAGGACCTGGTTGGGTTGAAACTTTAACTAAAGATTGTCCTTGGAATGTGCCTGTAGCATGCGTCACGATTATGGGACAAAGAATTTGTAAAAAATGCTACTAATAGTTAAAGAGAGTAAGGCGAAAGGCCTTACTCTCTTTAATGAGAATGAATTTCTAACTGTTTCTCCTACCTATAAAAAGAAGAGGTTATTATGAAAAATAATTCACATGGAATTTTGAATACAATAGATAATGGATCACATTCTTTAGTAACAAAAGAATATCTAGAAAAAAATTTTGTTATCTTTTTAGAGGATTTTTCATGTAATGATGTCATTAAGAATGACGAAAACTATAACTTTCAAAAAATAATACAAACATATGTAGTATTCTTTAAAAATATGATGTTAAATAAAATTAATTTTTTTGGTAATGTTAAGAAGGTTTCTGAATGGATAATGCTTGATTTAGAAAAAAGACTATACCAAGTATTAAGGCCATCCTTAATTGTATACATAAATAAACTTAGGGTAGAAAATGCTTTAAGAGGAATGGATACCAATGAAGAATATAAGTATTTTACAAAGAACTTCTTTCATTTTAAAAAATTTTATATGAATTTTTTTAAAATATTACCCGTATTAAACGAAAAAATTTTTACAATCATTGAAAATGAAATAAATTATATGATTTGGTTACAAGGTGCTCTTGAAAAAGATCAAAAAGAAATTCATAAAATGTCGGGTTTTAATATTATGCATGTAGAAAAAGTTATTAACCTAGGTGACTACCATAATAATGGAAAGAGAACAATTCTTTTAGAAGATAAATTTAATAATAAGGTAATTTTAAAACCAGTCGATTTGAAAAATTCTATACTATATCATAGTTTAATTAATCAACTGAATAAAGATTTAAATACGGATATCTTTATTCCGCAAGTAGTTAATAAAAGAAATTATGGATATATGGAATACATTAATCATGAATCATGTGAATCTAATGAGCAAATTAAAGATTATTATTATAATTTAGGTGTAGTGCTTTCGGTAATGTATTTGATTAATGGAAGTGACATACATAATGAAAATATCATAGCTAAACAATCCTCACCAGTCATAATTGATTTTGAGACATTAGGAAGTACATTAAATCCAAGTGTTACTGAAGAAACCAGTAGTTTTATATTATCTAATTCAGTATTAAATTCTAGAATGCTACCTATAAGGTTTAGTGGAGGTAGGGAGGTAATAAGAGATTACAGTGCAATTGGGAGAGTAATGAAGTCTTTGGTAAAAACAATTAAAATAAAAAATGAATTTACATCGAATCCAATTGAAATAAGAGTAGAGACAATAGTAGAAGATACAGTTCAGAATTTACCGTTTTTTAACGATGATATATACGAGTATGATAATTATATAGATGATATTATTAAAGGTTTTGAGAATGCATATAACTCAGTTTTAAAAAACAAAGAGGAGTATATGTGTATATTAAAAAATAGTGTTTCTAAATGGAATTATCGAAAAGTATATCGAAATACAAAAGTCTATACCCTTTTATTAGATAGACTAAATGTTCCGGATTTATTAGAGAATAAATTAAAGACTATAAAATATTTGCGGAATATTCTTGAAAAAAACATATACTTGGCTACTAGGAAAGATATTATTCAAAAAGAGATAGAGGCACTATTATCCTATGATGTTCCATATTTCTTTAATAAGTATGAATGGGAGTCTTGCGAAAGTTTATCAAATAATGAAATAGATCTAGAAACAAAATTTAAAAAAATTTCATATGCTGACTTTTTATTACAAAGAAAAATTATAGAAATATCCCTTTCTAATCAAAATGATAATCTATATAAGCTGAATACAGTAAAGGAAACAATTAATTTTCGAACTAATTTACCTACAAATAAAATAAAGGAAGCAATTACAGGGAAAATTCTTGATGGCAGTTATATATCAAAAGACGGTGCTGTAGATTTTATTGGATTAAAAACAAATTGGCAAGGGGAGCTTGAGATAAACCATTTGAATAGTGGAATATATGATGGATTATTGGGAATAAGTTCATTATTGAGAAATAATGCTGATCCTAATCAGATTGAAATTATAAATAAACTTGAACAAAAAGCCCTGCAAGAAATATTAAACAAAAATAAAAATAATTATGGTTTTGTAAATGGTGTTAATGCAATTATTTCTTACTATTTAACAAATTTACCACATATAACATCTATCGATGAAAGATTGATATTGCAAATATTTATGGATGTCAACTCTGATATTGAAAAAGGTAAATATAGCGATAAGCATTTTGATATATTAGGGGGTTCAGCTGGTCTAATTTTAACGGCAGTTAAGTTCTATCAAATTAATCCTAATTATAAAATATTGCTTAAAGTGGCTGAAAATCTCGGTGACTACATTGTCAATAATATGCAAACACATAATGAATTTGTATATTGGAAAGCTCACGATACTCTAAATTTAGAGGATTCATTAAAGGGGTTTGTTCATGGATTATCAGGACAACTTCTCGCATTTTATAAGTTAAAAGGCATATTAAAAACAAATAAGTACGATAGAGTAATACATGGTATACATAAAAGTGAGAAAATGAGTATGAGTGAATATGAGTATACAGATAGCTGGTGTAAAGGATTTAGTGGAATGGGAATCTCGAGAATTAAAATTTTAGAATCGTATCAAAATGAGGATATACAATCAGATTTAATTTTTTTTAAAAAACAAATCTTAAGTACATTACATGAAAATAGTGATTATTGTTTATGTCATGGTTTAATGGGGAAACTAGACTTTTTATTGGAGCTAGAAAATAGAGGTATGCTCGAGCGCAATGAAAAACAAATTGTTATGAAAGTAACAAATAACTTTTTGAATAATTTTGATATAGAAGATTTTAATCCTCATAAAATCGCATTATTTACAGGTCTAGGAAGTATTTTGTATTTTTTACAAAGGTTAGAGGATAATAAACTAAATAGCATTTTATACTTTAATGCCTAGAATAGGTGATAAATATGTTAAGAAAGAAAATTAAATTTATACCGCAAATGACATCTTTTGATTGTGGGCCTAGTTGTCTAGCGATGATTATGCATTATTATGGTTCAGCAGTACAAGCTTCGGAAATTAGAAATAGTAAAATTATCAATAAAAAATCGGCATGGAGTTTGTTGGATATTAAAAAAGTTAGTAAATCGTATGGACTTTCTGCAACTGCATATAGGATAGAAAATATAACTGATTTACAAAGGATACAAAAGCCGATGATAGCATTTTGGGGCTTTAATCACTTTGTAATTATTGAAAGGGTTAAAGCAAATAAATTTTATATTGTAGATCCTAAGGCAGGGCCGATGATAATTGATATAAGAAGTTTTGAGGAAATGTTCTGTGACTACATCCTAGTAATAGAAAACAAAAAAGATATACAGCCAAATACTAAAAGGCGTGAAAAACATATATTACTTAGATATATTGATCATTTTGTATCTCCTAGCCAGATTGTTTTATTAGCACTATTAGCATTGTTAGCACAAATCTCAATTCTTGCTTTCCCCTTTATTTTGAAAAAGTTTATGGATATTTTGAATGCTTCAAAGGAAGTGGATGTAAGATACCTTTTAATTATATTGGGAAGTTTAATCGTTGTTATAGGGATAAAATCTATAACTTCTATTATAAAAGTAAACTTTCAGAAAGAAATTGATAGAAAAAGTACAACAAAAGTTTTTGAGCATATGTTTAATACCCCCATAGAAAAGATTACTACACGTCATGCAGGGGATTTAAATGTAAGAATCATGAGCCTAGAATCAATACGAGGATATATTTTAGAGGATCTAATTGAAATGATTATATCAATAGTAGTTATCATTCCATTATTGATGTATCTATTATATACTGAGACTTTTTATACTTTAATATTGATGTTTTTTATTGCTAGTTCCCTATTTATCAATATTTCCTTAGGGAAATTCATATATAATGCTAATTTAGTCGAAACGTATTACCTAGGAGAACATAGAGGGAAAATTAATGAATCATTAAAAGCGATGTATTATGTAAAGGCTACAGGGATTTTTTCTAGAATTAAATCTGTATGGCAAAAAGATTATAATAAATACTTAGATACGGTACATAAACGAGCGCTAAAACAAAATGCTTTAGAATCATTTAATAGTTCCCTATCAACAATATTTATTATCATAATGCTTGCTGTAGGATTTTATAATTTTAGTAAAGGAGAAGGGGATTTAAGTAATATTTTCTTCTTTATTGCTATATCTAGTATTATATTTTCTCCGGTTTCAACAATTATAGGATCAATTTTAAATTGGAATTCAGTTAAACCACTTTTATTAAGAACTTTAGATATCTTGGAAGAGGAACTAGAAAAAGATGAATCGGATACTAAAGTAAACATTCTTAGAGGATCGATTCAATTTAATAATATTTCGTTTAGTTTTGATGACAAAAAAATAATAGAAAACTTAAGTTTGAACATTAAAAATAACGAAAGTATTGCTATTGTTGGAGAAAGTGGCAGTGGTAAGTCCACTTTAGCTAACTTATTATTAAAATTGCATACTCCCGATAAGGGTAATATATTAATAGACGATAGAGATATTAAAGATTGGAACAGTGAGGAACTAAGAAAAAATGTAGGACTAATGACTCAGGATGGAGTTTTATTTAGAGGAAGTTTATCTGAGAATTTATCTTACTTTGATATAAATTATGATCCTTCAAAAATCCAGGAGTCTATTGATAAATTGAATCTGAGTAATTATATTCAATTTCAAAGTATAAATGATATTTTAATCTCAGAGGGAGGAACAAATTTCTCCGGTGGCCAAAGACAAAGGTTGGCTATGTTACGATTGTTCATGAAAGAATATCCGATTCTTATTTTGGATGAACCAACTAACCATTTAGATAGGGAAACGGCAAATGCTGTTATTGAAAATATATTTGCCATACCATCCACTAAGATTATTATCACTCATGATGAAAATATTTTAGAGCGTGTAGATAGAGTTTATGAACTTACTGATAAAAAATTAAAACAACGAGAAATATTTTCTAAATCCAAATTGCAAACATTAGGTAAAGGGTAAATAGAATATCTAATAGATCAAGAATTTAATAGATACTTACTTTTATTTGAGAATAAGAAAGTGAGGAACAAAATGAAATTAGCAATCCAAACTAAAAATTTAACAAAGTCTTTTGACAATCAATCTATTGTAAGGGATTTAAACTTATCTGTTCCTGAAGGAAGTTTATATGCTTTTATTGGACCAAATGGTGCAGGAAAAACAACAACAATGCGAATGCTATTAGGGTTAATTCCATTAGATAAAGGAACGATATTATTTAATAATAAAGATATCAAAGATTGGAAAGAAGAATTATTTGAAAATGTGGGTTGTTTTATTGATTCACCTACCTACTATCCTAATTTGACAGCATATGAAAATTTAGCCTATGTACAAAAAATGATTAATAAGCCTTTAGATGAAATAGACAGAGTATTAAAAATTACAGGAATATATAAAGCAAAAGATAAAAAAGTGAAAGATTTTTCTTTAGGAATGAAACAAAGGCTAGGTATTTCCTTTGCTATTCTTAATGATCCTAAAATACTAATTCTTGATGAGCCGACAAATGGATTAGACCCAGAGGGAGTACACGAGATAAGGCGCTTATTACTTCATTTAGTAAAAAATGAGGGGAAGACAATATTTATTTCTAGTCATAATTTAGCTGAAATTGAAATGATAGCAGATCACATAGCATTACTACATAAGGGTAACTTACTCTATGAAGGGAATTTAAACAGTATTATTACTTCTAGAGAATATATTGTTCATGTTAATGACAATACTGCCACAGAAAGGATTTTAAATACAGAGGATATACCTTATAGCATAGAAAAAGAAGGGGTATTCAAACTAATGATAGATCAAAATAGTGTTCCTAATTTAACCAGAATATTAATTGAAAATGATATAGATATTTTTGAAGTTAGCCCTAAAAAGCTAACATTAGAGGAAGTATTTTTATCTTTAACTAAACAAAAGGAGTTACTATCATAATGCAATTTATCTTTAAAAGTGTGAATAGTGAGATGAGGAAAATTGGTGGGAGAAAATTATTGTTATTTTCTTTGTTTTTTTCATTATTATCAAGCTTTTTGTGTATAAGTTATTTTATTTTTAACAAGAATAATCCCGATATGTTTCAATCTACCAATCTTATAGCAATTACAGTAAACTTTAATACACTAACATTAAGCATTTTTTCTGCTTGTATGTGGTATTTTATCATTTCTTCTGAAAATAAATATGGTACTTGGGCCATTATCTATACAAAGCCAATTTCAAAATTTAAATTATTGGTAGCTAAAAATTTATTGTTTATACTGTTTTATTTAATCTTTAATATTTTAAATTTTTCAGTTATGGGTATCTATATTTTTATAAATGGATATGAAATATCTATACTTTATTTTTTGAAAATGTTGATGCTTTGTACAATTCTATCTTTAGCAATACCATATTCTCAATTACTTTTTCATTTGATTATAAAAAAGGGAATTCTTGCGGCTTCCTTGTCAGTTATTTGGATTTTTTTTAGCGTAACTTATGGATTATTTCCTGTAGTATTCACAAAGACATTTCCAATATTTTATGCATTGAATATAGTAAGTGATGTAATGATGAAAGAAACAACTATTTTAATATATCTTGCAAGTTCTTCAATCTATATTTTAGGAATTATGTTATTAGCTGTGAGTTTTAAATATTATACATATGAATAATAAAGGGTGAAATAAGTGGGTATATTAGGTGAATATAAAAAAAGTCTTCATAATGGATTGTATATCCTGTTACTAGTATTTCTGTTGATACCAATTAGTTTTCAAATCTTTCTAACTGTATCATCTCAATCAAAAGATGGCGTTTTCATGCATATAGCGATTCTAAGTCTTTTTTGTAGATTATTTTTACCTATTGCAATAGGTCTATTAGTGTCATTTTCTTTTGTAAACGAGTTCAGAAGAAAAGGATATATGTCTGCTATTTATCACGGAATCACTTTAAAAACTATATTAAGTAATAAGTTTTTGTTTTGCTTAATAATTACTTTTGGTTATTTAATATGTGCTTTAGTCATAACTAGTATACCTATAGTATTAACGGTTGATAATCTTGGGACTGTTTATCAAAGATTAATTTTTTCTATACTTTTTATGGTGATTAGCTCTTTAACTATTGTGAATTTACATTTTTTAATAAATATAATATTTTATAAAATCCCGTTACTTTCATTATTAGTAGGGGTTATAGGCGGGTTGGGTAGCTTTTTTATCTCTCATACAAACTATTGGATACTGTTTCCTTGGTCATATCCAATTATGAGTCTTTATATCGATAGCATTGAACCAAAACAGTTGTATATTATTCTTATTGTATATCTATTATCATTACTAAGTTGTATATTTATTATTAAAAAATCAATGCAATGGAATTAAAGTTAAATTAAGAAGAGTGGTATTATTAATAATAAAGCGTGTTGTAGTTGCTATAAGCTGTATCTCGATACGTTAAGTGAAGTAATAAGACAAGCTGATTAAGTATTATTGAATTCAAAGAAGTTAAAATATGAAGAATGTAACTTATGTCTGATACAATATCTATTAAAAATTCACCATATGAAAAAGGTAGCTGTACAAAAGTACAGCTACCTTTTTCACAAAATTATTCGTATACAAGAACAATTTTAGCGTAAACTTGCGCTTAATGGCACTTGAGAATAAACTGTGAAACTGTTACCATAAGTACCGTGTTTAGAAAATGAGGAAGAAATTGAACCGTTCCAACTTTTGTAGGTAGCTCCAGATGTATCTGTTCTTAGAAGTACGTTTGAAAAACTAGCTTGGCTAAAAGAATTACGTCCAGTATCTTCAACGCCCTGAACCATTTTTACTGGTTCGTATTGAGAAAATGAGCCATATACAGGCTGATTTGCATATCTAGGGATTCCATTTACATACATAGTAACCGTACCATTGCCGTTATTAATTATTTTAATGTTTACTCGATCACCATCTTTAATTGATGTATCATATTGTGTGTTCCAATACTTATTGTTTTGACCTGATTCATTATATCCTGAATTAAGAAACACTTTATATCCACTTGGTGTTTTTGAAATACCACCTTCAACTTTAGATGCTCCAATACCTAAGTACCAATTCACATATCCATCCTTAACAACAACCGATTTTGGTAGATTTATATCAGCTGTAATTCCAGTATAACTACTATTTGTAACACTTTTTACAGCACCTTCTGTAGCTGCAAAACTTGTAGTTGAAAACATTGATAGAGAAATTAGAAGTGAGCCGACTAGATACATCATTTTTTTCTTACTTTTCCTTAATACTTGATTCATTTTTAAATCCTCCTTATTTTTAAGTATTAAATTGTATTGAAAGTTGGCCAACTAACTACGACTTACAAACCAAAGATACATTAGGTTTAATTTAATGTATATATTTTCCTGTCATAAGTCATTGAAATGTCAAATAAATTAGATGTTTCATATTTATCAATATAGGGGGAGTTGACAGTATGAAGTGTTATGTCTATTTAAAATAAGAAGGCTTTGTTAAAAATAAGATTAAAGCTTATAAATTTGTTGGGTATAATATGTATTACGATTTATTTAGGAGAGATAAATATGGAAGGAATACAGGGGGGTTCAAAAGATATATCTCAAATTTTGAGAAATAAAATAAAAACACATGAAATAAATTAATTGTTTGTGTTAAAGAATTTATTGGAATAGTTCGTAGGTGAAGGGAAATATATGATTTAAAAGGCGTAGAATTCCTATATAAAAAGAAGAAAGGGGGTCCAGCTATGGAAAAGATAAGATCAAAGTTAAATAATGCAACTATTAAAGGGGGTATAGGGACATTAAAAGATGAAAATGAATGTTTGCGTATGGAAATCGATTATTTAAAAAAGTTAAAGGACTTACTTCAAAAAGAGAAGAAATTACAGAACAGGACTAAGTGGAAGTTTTAGTCTACCATTCTACGTACAATTATAGTAACGAGAATAGTCCGAAACAAATCTGTTTCGGACTAAGGGTTCAATATTTTATCAATTGTATTCAATGTTTTTTATGAAAAAGGTTGAATTTTCTGATTTTAAAACTAAGAATAATGTATTACATTAATGAATAGATACTTCTACAGAGACACTAGGTATTGTTGGTGCTGGTGTATCTCCACCATTAGAAGAAGATTGTTGAGGTGAATGTAAACTATTCATGCCACATGCTAATGCACTTATTACTACCATACTTAATACAATCTTTTTTATTTTTTTCATCACTTTAACGCTCCTTTTTTCAAATGTTTCTTACCAGCATTACTGCTAATATAGAAATATTTGCTTGCCTTAACATGGTTATCTGCCTCATAAAATTGAAGTGCTAAAACCTCTGCATATTCTTTTACACAATCCCACATTTCTTCTTTTTCAAAATAAGAAATTGCATCAGTCACTACTTTTTCTAGTTTAATTCTAGGTAATTCTGTGAGTAGTTCATTTAATACTGCAAAACGGTGCTTATATTCTTCATTTCCTGCTTTATTCGTATAGTTTATTCCTTGCTCGATATATGATTTAGCTGTTTCAATGCCTTCTAATTTATAATATGCTCTTGCTAAGACAAATAATGCTTTAAAATGATTCGGTATTTTATTTATAATTTCAGAACTTTGTCGGATCGCCAATGGATATAAATCTTGAATATTATATAACCAGCCTAAATTGTAACGTGCTCTTAATAATAAATGTTCTTCATCATACTTATTAAAAACATCAATAACCGTATTGAGACATTCTTCCGCTTTTTCAAATTCTCTTAGATCTATACATGCTAAACCAAATACATTGTCGCATAAAGCAATATTGATTCCATAACCTACATGGTCCAGGTATATTTCTTTGGCCTTTACTACATGCTGAATCGCTTCAAATGGTTGATAAGATTGATAACAGTAAGTTGAAACTCTATATTCAAACTCGGCTTTTTCTATTTCGTTAGGTATATAGGGTAAAAGTTTCTTTGCCTTTTCATAATGTGTTTTCGCTTCATTATAATTTGCTATAATTGTAAAGTGGATTGCCTTAAAGAAATGATAATAATAAGATAAAAATAAATATTCCTCTTCGATATTAGGGAGTTTTTCTATATTCTTAAAGGAATCTTTTGTAATACTCACTCCATCTACCAAGACTTTATATCTAAAATCTAGTAGTGAGTAATAAAATGATAAATATGGATCAGTTTCTATTACTTTTAAGCTTTCTTTTACTTGTAGATGTGTTTGTTTTGCTTCTTTTACATGATATAAACGAATTTTTTCATACCATTCATTTAATAATTCCATCAATTGCTTATTACTTTTTTCTTGAACAGTCATAATATCCCCCTTTTCTCTGTATAGGCTTAATCTGATAATAACAGGAAATAGATAGCTTATATGTAACTACGATTTTTTTCATTAATAATAAGAATATTCTGAATAATTAAGGTATCCCTATTCTATTGATATAGTCAATTTGTTTTAAAACAGACCGTCTGTAATAGGCGGTCTGTTGTTTGTTATGGTCGGCGACTGCTATTCTTTTACTCATCTCATATTATATTTAGTTTAAGAATTGAGAATAGAAGAATAGGATTAAAAAAATTAATGTTTTGCCAAATAATTTATTGAATAGACTTAAAGGGATAAACAGCTCTCCTATGGTAAGGCTTTTGAGTTTATTCCTGTTTGGGTTTTTTAACAACTCTTTAAATGTTCGAAAGTTTATTTTATTAACGAAAGACCAATTTGGCATAGCTTTTGTATCTGAATCTATTTTGAAAATGATATGAATACTATGTGGGTGAAAGCCGCCTATACTTAAAATAAGCATAAATCCTAAAATAATGAACCAAGTCATTTTCTAGCGCCTCCTTGCAGTATTTAATATTAAGATATTATTAAGGTTGAGGAAGTGTGCTACTGTCCTTGAAAAATATTGAGAAATTGTTGAGGAAACGATGAGAATGTTGCAATGCAATTAATCGTAGCGTAGTTAACTGTGCTTGTCCTGTTTTTTTGTAAAAAAGGAAAAGAGAACAGTTGCGTAGACTGTTCTCTTAAGGAGCGGAAGCGCTGAACATTTTTCAATGACAATGATTCAAGCCTTCCAATTATAGTGTGTGCAAATAGTTACAATTCATACTACAAGGCAGCTGTAAATTATTCATACATTAAAATTACTTTATTATAGAGGGAGTGTATTACAAAGTACAAAGAGCACTTTTCAAAAGTGCTCTTTGTACGGCGTACATTAGGACTTGAAAGAGGCATCATTGCAATTCGAAAGGAGATATCTATATACAACATATGAAGATGATTTGAAAAGGTGATGATAAAAACAAAAAGAACAGTAAGGATGTACCAATTGCTCAGATTAAGGGGAATTGGAGAGGGAGGATTTATATTGTTAGGGAGATTTTTGGATGCTATTCCTATTATAATATTGATACACTATTGAGGTGATTAATAAGAGTGATGTCGAAGCGTTTAAGAGAATAGTTTTCTCATCTCGTGCTTTTTGCCAAGCCTGTGGGCACGTTCCTATTTTATTTTTACGGCTGGGAATGTCACGGTCAAAGTTAAAGTGATTTCGACAAAAGAACAAATTAGGCTATTGGAACAAAGTAGTTCTGATTATATTAAACTCATTAATACACTGGTATCTGAAATGGTTGAAGTGAAAAAAAGCACGAAGAAAAATACAAAGGATATTGAAGTCAACCTTCCAAGTGTAGTTAAAAATCAAGCGATTAAAGATACGAAAAGTGTGTTTTCTACAAAAGTGAAAAAGAGTAAATATAAAATTGTTTTGATTCTAAAAAGACCTGTTTGTGTGTGGAATAACCAAAACTACTCATTTGACTTCACACACATTTTAATCCCCTTTGTTGGTGAAGAGGGGAGAAATCTCTCTTCTTTTTTGTTCCATGTAAAGTTCGAAGGTGACTTAAGGGGTAAAAAGGTGGATATGTATTAACAAAAACATGTTTGTTCACTTTCGGCAATTTCTAGAGATATTTTTTTAGGGATAGAATATTATAAGTTCGTAGAAATTGACTATATTACAGGAGCATCCACGCTGGGATATAACGGAGAATTAGAGAGTAAAGTAGGATTTGAAAATATTGTAAAAAAGTTAAAAAACACTATTCCTTCCTTTAATTTGCAAGAAAGAATAGCGTATTTATTTTGATAAGATTAACAATATAATATAAAGTTTGAAGATTTTCGGAATTAATCCAGAAATCTTTTTCTTACTTCTGGTGACGGTAACATACAATGTTCTTGTTTACCAAACCATCGGTATCTATTTTTTGCGAATTTTTCATAGCAAAAGTTTCGAATTGGCCTTGGAATTAATATAAAAAGAGTGAAAATCTTCCATATACCTTTCAAATTTCTACAAATGTTTAGTATGGCATCTGATTTAATATAACTATTATTTTTATCTATTAATACTATGCTGTCTATTGTTTCGTCTATTTCATACCTTTTTAATAATGTTTTACCTAATGCACTTTGAAGCGATGCAAATTGAAAATATCCTTTAGGATCCCTCTTAATAATGAATTGAATACTCTGATTACAGAAATTACAATCACCATCAAATAATACAATGCTCTTCATAATTTTCTCCTTCCTATAATTATTGGCATTTTATTTAATTATTACCAATATATATTATTTTAGTTTAAAAATTAAGAATAAACAAACTAAAAGGTAAAAAATATCTTAATGCTATGAAAGAATCTTAAAAATTCTAAATATGGGTTTATATATGTTTGCAATTATAGTGGTAATATGTATTGTGAAAAACATATTACCATAGTACAAAGGGGAGAGTATTAAAATTATTCAATAAATTTGTAGTGATAACAATAATTTAACATAAATATACAAAAAAGAGAAATTAATCTAATTATTCCGGAAAATATTTTTTGCCTACTTCAACCTTTTTAAAATTTCTTGAAAGGGTATATTATAGTTAATAGTTTTGAACTAACCCCACTTTCACTTCGTTTAGAAGTGAGGGATTCCTAAGTAAAGAGTTCTATCGAACTCTAATTGATTAGGCTAACCCCGCAGTCCTTACGGTTAGAAGCCTTATCGCTTCATTTTTTAGATTGATACTTGCGTTAATATCCCTATCATGGTGTGTACAACAAGAAGGACAGTCCCATTCACGTAGGTTTAGATTTTTAACGTCTTTATTTTGATATCCACAACAAGAACATAATTGGCTGGAAGCAAATGTTTTCGATACGACAATAACTTGTTTGCCATACCATTTTGCTTTGTATTCTAACATGGATCGAAATTGCGACCAAGATACCTCACTAATTGCTTTTGCTAACTTATGATTCTTTAACATATTCGATACTTGCAAATCCTCTATACCGTTAACATCGTGGTTTTTGATGATTTCAGTTGAAATTTTGTCCAAGTAATTTTTTCTAGCATTGGATATGTATTCATGAATTCTAGCTACCTTTACTCGTTGTTTATTCCAGCGAGAAGATCCTTTCATCCTTCTAGAAAGCACACGCTGTGCTTTCGCCAACTTATCTTCTAATAATCGGAAAAACTTCGGATTTTCATGGTGTGTTCCATCTGACAAAATAGCGAAATCTTTTAGTCCTACATCTATTCCAATGTAAGAATGTGTTTTCGGAAGTTCTTGTACTTCTGTTTCAACTAATAGTGACACAAAATATCTACCAGAAGGGTTCCGTCTAACTGTAGCATTTACAATACGCCCCTCTACTTCGCGACTTTTGGCAAATCGAACAAGGCCTAGTTTCGGCAACTTTATTTTGTTCCCTACAACGGCAATGTTTTCATTTGTTTGTTTTGTGGTATAAGATTGTACGTTGTTCTTCTTAGATTTAAAGCGCGGTGCGCTGTTTTGTTTTTTGAAAAAGCGTGTATAAGCATCCGTAAGGTTGCGAACAGACGACTGAATCGCAATACTATCCACTTCTTTTAGCCAAACAAGTTCTTTCTTCATGGCAGGTAGTTTGGCAGAACATATACCATAGGTCAAGCCTTTTCCTGTCTTTTTGTATGCGTGATCCCATAAGGATAGGAAATGATTGAATACAAAGCGAGAACACCCAATTGTTTTATTGATTAGAATTGCTTGTGCCTGATTTGGATAGATACGAAACTTATAGGCTTTATTCATCATTATTTGATTCACCTCCATTTCGGTATATGACTATTATGAACCGAACGTATATTCGATAGGTAGTGGAGTAACACTTTCTGTATGTCGAACAAGGGATGGCTTCCTGCCATTCCTTGTTCGAAGCCAATTCATCTCCCGCCTACTCACTGGGCTGTGACCCTTCACGCTCCTTGAGGAAGGAGTCTTCTTGGCTAAAATGATAAAATTTAAATTTAGATATTAATAAACATGAAAGTATTGTGATTACTGGAAAAAGTGGTAGTGGGGAATCGCCTTTAGTTGATTTGCTATTAAAAATACTTGATCCTGATAATGGTGATATTTTAATAGATAGGCAAAATGTTAAACAATAGAAGAGTGATGAATTTAGAAAGAAAATCGGGTTAATGCTTCAAGATGAAGTGCTCTTTAGAAGGGATTTTGGGGAATTTAGATTATTACGATATTAGATATAATCATTTAAAAACACAAAATTCTATTCAAAAATTAAATCTAAGTAATTATATTCAATTTCAAAGAATAAATAATGTTGTTATATCCGAAGATTGAATGAATTTATCGGATGGACAAATATTAGTTATATTATGTGTATTATTGAAAAATATCCCATTTTAATTTTAGACGAACCTACTATTATTTAGATGGGGAAACAGCAGATTATGTAATTAATAATTTATTTCATATTCCTTAAACCAAAATTATTATTACTCATAATGAAAAGATTTTGTAACATGTAGATAAGATTGATGAACTTACTGAAGGACATTTGGAGCAAAAAGATATAGATTTAAAATATAAAATAATATGAATAAGACATATATATAGCAGCACTATTTTGTTGGTCAATACCAACAACTTTAAAATAGCTAAAGAGAAAATAACCATCTTATTAATATGTAATTAGTATTTTTACTTCAGATAATAAAGAATATAATAACATGTTCTCAATCAGTTCTTTTATCGGCCGAGTTAATTTGTTTTCCTCCTTAATGATTTCACATATGCCGTCAAACTGTGTTGTTCATGCTGCAAAAGGAGTTCATTTTACCATATTATCAAGCTGAGGGTCCTAGCTATATGAATGTCTTTATCATTTTACATATATAGTTTCTCATAGTGAGTTTAGGTGTCAAAAAATAAGATATAAAAAAGACCTGACATAATAATATCAGATCTTTTTTATATCTTACTTTACACCAATTGCATCATAAGCCTTCGTTACTGCCTGTACTTCTTTCGAGTTCTCACCATATAAATCTTTTGCTGATTGAATTGCAGCTTGACGCATCATGCTAAAGTTCGAATTTGCTGTTAAATATTTTGTAAGTGCACGATAATAAATTTTCTCCGTTGCTTCGCGGCCAACGCCTTTTACTGATACTCCATAATGTGTTCCGCCTTCAGCAATTAAATATGCCGCTTTATTGTTTATACTACTGTTAATATGAACACCACCGTAATCCAACTCACCAGTGTAAAGCTTGCTGTAATGATCTGGGTAATGATCTGGAAAATCATGCATTGGACTTGGTGGAATTGAAATTGATGTTGGGTCACTTAAAGAGCGGAGCGCATCCCCATCGGTGTCTGGTGTATAAATATCCTCACCAAGCTGCCAGTCATCACGGTCTACCATCGCTCCAAAAATATCAGATATAGATTCGTTCAATGCACCTGGTTCGTTTTCATATACTAAATTTGCAGAATGCTCTGTTACTGCGTGCGTTAACTCATGAGCAATAACATCTAAACTTGCGGAGTACGGTAAGAATATTTCGCCATCCCCATCCCCATATAGCATTTGTCTTCCATTCCAAGCTGCATTGTTCCATTGATCGCCGACATGAACAGTTGAAATTAATTTTGCCCCTTTATTATCAAACGAGTTACGGTCAAATGTTTTTTTGAAATAATCGTATACTTTTGCTGTATTTACGTGGGCATCAACTGCAGCTTTATCCTGGAACATTTTTGATTCACTTACTACTTCCCAACCTGTGAAGCGAGATCTTTCCCATTCCTCATACAGCCATGGTACAGAGGAATTTCTTGCGTCAAGAGTATGAATTCCATTCCCTCGTGTACCATCCAACAAATGATATGAACCTGCTTTATTTTGCTCAATTTTAAATGAAGTTCTTTGTCCGAGTACGCCATAACCGAAGCCTTCCATATGATCGATTGCATTATATTTATTGATAACATTTCCATTTGTCGCATTAATGAAATAATGCCAATATCCTGGTTCTGGCTTAGAAATAGAAGCTTTTACTAAATATGATAAGTAGTAATTGCCGTCTTTCTCATATACAAATAAATCTTTTTTGATACTATCGTAATCCTCTACTTTTCCAATTTCTTTCTCGATATCTGCTTTTGCAATTTTCTCAGCTTCTTCTTGTGAGATGTTGGGTTCAGCTGGGATGTTTTTACCAGCCACATCAGGAACAACCTGCCCAAAAAATGCTTTTACATTGTTATTTTCATCAAGTGCAATCGTTTGATCCGATCCATAAACGGGCACATTGTTATGCGTCTCAACTAATTTCACATGCGTTGTATTTGTCTTTTCATCTTTCTCTTCAGATACAATTTCAAAGTGCTTTTCCATATTTCCTGCTAATTTAAACATTTCTTTCTTACTTTTTAAATACTCGAACACCGTTTCTTTTTTATCTAGTCCTTTCGGCGCTTTCCACTCTTCCCCAATATAAGATGGTGTCTGGAATTCTTGGTTGTATTGAATTTTTTGCTCTGCTGCATATGTACGTGGCGTACCTAATGTCGCAAATGTCCCTAAAGCCATAGATAAAGCTAGTGTTGAAGATAAAACTTTCTTTTTCAAAAATAACACTCCCCATCCCTAATTTCACATATTCCATTTTTTTGCATATATCTATCTTTTTGACACTTTTATATAATTCTGAATATGATAATAATCACCTCTGAATAAAACTTTAGAAAATTAATGCAGAAAATTCTAATAATTGTTATATAAAAAAGTCCACTTATTTTTATAAGTGGACTTAAAGATAATATGTTTTTATATTAACCTTCAATCGTTTCAACAGTACTTTCAAAATAATAAAAGAATAAGTTGGGATGCTGTATGTAATGGAAGCCGCATGTGTAGTATTAAGTGGTGGAAATTATGATATAGAAGAACGTCCGGAATGTAGCAAGTTAATTAAAACTCTGTATAGACGATCAATGGGACATGAAGGACCTAATCTTTACATTTGGTGTTATCTGAAACGTGTGAAGAAGAAAAGGAAATGCACGTGCAAAAATAAAAATCCCAGCACTTTAAGCAAAGATTTAGAGAAGAAAATTTGTTGCAATTGTCGATTCCATAATAATAACTGTTAAGAATTTAATAGTATAATTTATCATTTTAGCCAAGAAGACTCCTTCCTCAAGGAGCGTGAAGGATCAAAGCCTAGTGAGTAGGTGGGAGATGAATTGGCTTTGAAAAAGGGATGGCAAGAAGCTATCTTAATTGTTCGACATACATAAAGTGTTACGTCACTATCCATTGAATGTACGTTTGGTATATAATAGCCATACATATAAAGCAACTAACTCCTGTGCTTGATATTTACTTTTTCGTTGTACAAATCCTTTTTCTTTGACTAGGTTTTATAGAACATGAGGAGACATATGCTGCTGTAATTCTTCAGCAATCGGTTGAAGTTCGTCAAGAATCGAAAGAGTCATAAAGGAAAAATATTCCATCCTTTCCTATAATTCCACAGAAAGGATAACGTATTTTTTACTTTATGGGTAGTGTAAAACCTTAGATTGATAGCGATGTGATAATGCCCCTTTTTAGATTCATACTATCATTATGTACAAGATTAGGAGATTACTTGTAAGAGTCCTGGGATGACTGCAACCGTGCTGTGTTATAATTCTAAAGTATTGACATTTCAAGTAGGACTTATAGATGTCGGATTGTCATATGAAATGTAAAATCAATCCGTTATTTTGAGGGTTCAGGCTACCATTATTTAAACTAACATTCACACTAAAAGAAGTACAAGGAGGAAGGTATATCTATTAAAATAGTGAGGTATACCAAATTAGAAATGAACATTAAATTTAATAAAAAAGTAGTAGCATTCACGGCAGGATTAACGGTATTATCTTCACCATTGGTATCGTTTGCAGAGGAACAACAATCAGTAAACAATAAGCAATCTACAAGCCTTCAAGTGCAAGAGAACACAGACCAAATTCAAACAACAGATGAACAGGCTTTAAAAAGTATTGAAGCTAGTTTTGAAGAGGTAGACGGACGTGGTGGAGGCACTGTCGACAATAAGAAAGCAGATAGTCTTCAACGCTCAGAGGGTATTCATGAAGAAACAGGCACATTAACTGTTCCTAACAATTCAAACAGAACAAAACGTAGTCTGTCTCCCATATCACCTAGCACCTCTAGTACAATAAACGGTGTTCCATTCACTGAATGGATTGTTCCAGCAGGTAACGATAATATTCGTCCTCAAAACTACATGAGTCCAAAGTATATTACAATTCATGAGACTGATAATACAAGTGTAGGAGCAGGTGCTAGAAACCATGCTCAATACCTATATAACCAAGCAGTAGGGAACACGGACCGAGCTGCATCGTGGCATTTTACAGTAGACGATAAAGAGATTTATCAACATCTACCATTAAACGAGAACGGATGGCACGCAGGAGACGGTGATGGTCCAGGTAATAGAGAATCTATTGCAATTGAAATCGCAGTTAACAGTGACGGTAACTATAGTAAAGCAGTAGATAACGCTAAGAAACTTGTAGCTTATTTAATGAAAGAAACTGGTGTACCGTTAAATAACATTGTAAAACACCAAAAATGGAGTGGTAAAATCTGTCCTGCTAATATGATTAATAATGGACAATGGGATGCATTCGTAAATGGCGTTGGTGGGTATTATAATAATTTTTATCAACCAAAAGATGACATTACTGGAGGTTGGTATGAAGAAGCTATTCGAGAGTTAAATAGAAGAGGTATTATGATAGGGGAAGGAAACGGAGTTTTCGCACCTAATAGAGCGATAACAAGAGCCGAATTTGCTCAATTAATCTCTAAATCTCTAAACCTGCCAGCTGGAGATGCTTCATTTAAAGACCTAAACGATGCAAATTCAACTTTACGAGATGGTATTAAACGTACTGCAAGTGCAGGTATCATTCAAGGTAGAGGAGATGGTTATTTTGACCCAAACACACCTATTACAAGAGAAGAATCAGCAATTATTGTAAACAAGGCTTTACAGTATAAAGGTATATGGGGACCAGTTGTAAACCTACCATTCTCAGACAAAGACCAAATTAGCTATAAAGAAGATGTACAAAGATTGTATGGCTTAGGTATTGTCAAAGGTAAGGGTGAAAATCAATACGACCCTAAAGGAACAACAACTCGTGGTGAAACAGCAACATTCATTCTAAATATGCTACAAGTAATTGAAAATGGCAGTGTTGAAAAGGTAGTTGGAACGGCTCAAATTAATGGTATTGGGGTAAATGTTCGAAGCGGGTCAGGTACAAACTATTCTATTGTTAGAAAGACAAGTAAAGGCGAAAAAGTTACAGTATATGAAGAAAAGAATGGTTGGCTAAGAATTGGAACAGGTCAGTGGATTTATTATGACTCTAGTTATATCGATTATAACAGATTATAAAAGACTAAATACTTAAAAGAACAGGTCATATTTGGATATATAACTTACTCTCAGGTTGTGACTGGCCCCTCTATTACCTATCAATACTGATGAAAAGAGGAGAAGGAGAGATTCATTATGGTGCTGGAATTGGGAAATCATCGTAATTAGCGTGTATGCAATTAGAGGCTAAGGTTTTTCTGATAATTAAGTGGAGGTCACTATACGTACCCATCCAGCTCATATTTTGAAATATTTTAAAACGAAAAAATGAGCTGGATGGGTAAAAGTTAGCACAAAATTTCGTTCTGAGGGTACTATAAAACCTTCGCTTGATAGAAAAGAGATAACATTAACTTTGTTGCCTAGAATTGCTCGTGCTAGATGTGGGTAGATTCAAAATTTATAGGCTTTATTAATCATCATTTGATTCACCTTCATTTTGGTAGGTGTCTCCTTGATTAAAATGATAAAAAATGCAAAAAGAACTTGTAGGCATCACTACAAGTTCTTTTTTAGATAATATAAAAAGGTGAAACAAACTATCTCATTACTCGTAACAGGGAAACTATCTTACTTAAGGCTTGGTTTCATTATATAACAAATATTAACATGCAGCGTTTTAATGTGTGAAAATTACGTGAATTAGCAAACGAAATTTCATCTCTATTCGTTAAGAATTCCACTTATTCGTTTTTTAACAACTTTAAATCAACGTTGAATAGATTAACAATATTTGCTAAAAGACTGAAATAACATTATTATAATGTAATATAAAGTAATTCATATAGTGAAAAGGTAAAAAAATTTACATATCACTTATTGAACGTTTGGCCGGTAATTACAGCCCTTCCCGAACGAGAAAGCCCCTCGCCTTTAGGCATGGGATGAAAGTGAGGTTGGCACTCTAAGTATCAAAATGTTGGTACCTTTTATTTTTTTATCTTTCGTATTGCAGTTTTATAATCTAACTGATACAAAACGCAAACATGATGAATGATTATAGAAGAACCAAAACAACCGTGTCATTAATTAACTATCATTTTGTGTTTTGCCCGCGATACAGAAGAAAGAGTTTTCTTAACACAAAAGTAGAAGAACGTTTCAAGGAGTTGGTTCAAGGAATATGGGGAGGATTGGATATTTCTATTGTTGCAATGGAATGCGACAAAGACCACGTTCACTTGTTCTTAAATACACCACCAACACTTAGTCCTGCTGATACAATGGCAAAAATTAAAGGAGTGACATCAAAACGTTTG
>NZ_QXCO01000094.1:0-652 GCF_003458115.1 Bacillus sp. ISO11
TTTTGCGTTTCATTTTCTTTAGAAGGTGTGGAGGTCTCATATTGTTTAGCCTCGTTAGTTGTTAACGACTCTGCTGATTGTCTAGCACTATACCATTCTAGAAAATAATAGGAAAAGATAGTAAGTCCAATAACAGTTAAACATAAGCCTATCCATTGTTTTTTATTCACTTTTATCACTCCATTTGAAAACGACAGGATTTCTCCTGCCGTTTTAAGGAACTATTTTATGCGTTTGTCTTTTTGCGACGGAACATTAATACAGATCCAGCTAATGCTAATCCTAAGCTTGCTAACATCATTGTAACACCGTTTGATGCTGTATTAGGTAATTTCTCACCTTGTTTTTTCGTTTCTTTTTTCACAGTTGTATTAGTATTTTTCTTTGTTTCTTTTGCAGTTGTTTGAGGCTTAGTTTGTTCTTGTTTATTATTTATTGCTTGGTTGTTTTGTTTTGAATTCTCTTGCTTAGTGTTTTCTTGTTTAACAGGTTCTTGTTTAGTGTTTTCCTGTTTAGTGTTTTCCTGTTTAGTATTTTCTTGTTTAGGTTGTTCTTGAGGTTTAGTAGTTTCTTTATTTTCTGTTGTAGTATTTGTGCTCTTTGGATATTTATAATCTTCACATGGAATGCCGTCTTTATCATTATCTAAACG
>NZ_QXCO01000014.1:0-143649 GCF_003458115.1 Bacillus sp. ISO11
TTCGCTCGACTTGCATGTATTAGGCACGCCGCCAGCGTTCATCCTGAGCCAGGATCAAACTCTCCAATAAAGTTAGTTTGTCTAGCATCTAAAATAAAAATTGACGTTTCACGTTGTTTGTTTCGTTCAGTTTTCAAAGAACTTGTCCGCCGCTTCAGAAGCGACTTCATCATATTAACATCTTCATTTTTCGATGTCAACTAAGTTTTAAAATTTCTTTTTTGTCGTTTTCTGCGTTTCCGCATCAGCGACGTTTATTAATATACCATCACACTTTTTAAATAACAAGTGTTTTTTTATAAAAATATAAAAAAATTATCTACCCTATCTTTCTTCTATAGAAATAACTATTATCCTCTCTACTAAAAATAGTTATTCTGATTGTATACTACTACACTTCATTCAACCAAATTGAATTTCACAATACCTTCCCAAATTTTCATTCTCTTCTATATTAAGGTTTATAATAATTATCCTTCTATAAAATAACTATACAAATTAGCCGTAAGAAAAAATCCCATCTACATTAAACAGCCACTCGCACGCATTATCCCCTTCCTTCTCATCCGAAAATTCCCCCCTACAAATTAACAACATTCCAATCCTAATATAAACTTAAGGATATTGTTAGAATTTTTTTACATTTAATTAATGAAAAATATCCATTTTTTTGTTATATAGTAAGAAAGGACGCACTCAACTATAAATAAACCAATGGAGGAATTATTTTATGGATAGGTTAACAAAGTTTTCATTAAAAAACCGAGCTGCCATTATCATCATGATCTTTCTCATTTCCATACTCGGTGTTTATTCCGGCTCTAAATTACCTATGGAATTTTTACCAAGTATCGACAATCCGGCAATTACCGTCACAACCTTATCTCAAGGACTCGACGCTGAAACGATGACAAAGGATGTAACTGATCCTCTCGAAAAACAATTTCGCAATTTAGAACATGTCGACACCATTACTTCTTCTACATACGAGGGATTATCACGTATCGACATTGCGTATACATCAAAAGCAAACATGAAAGATGCAGCACGCGAAGTCGAAAAAGCCGTCAATACAATTAAATTACCTAAAGATGTAACCAAGCCCGTAGTTAGTCAATTAAACACTTCTATGATTCCACTCGCTCAAATTACTATCCAGAAACAAAACGGTTTTTCAAAAGCAGATGAAAAACAAATTGAAAAAGAAATCGTACCACAACTCGAAAACATTGATGGTGTTGCCAACGTTATGTTTTTCGGAAAATCCACCTCTGAATTATCTATCGTACTTGATCCGAACCAATTAAAAAACAAAAACGTAACATCACAGCAGGTACTAACTGTTTTACAAGGAAAAGAAACTTCTACTCCAGCTGGGGCAATTACTGTTAATCAGGAAGAATACAACCTCCGCGTCATTGGGGACATAAAAAATGTAAATGACATTAAAAACATCACTGTGGCACCCCAAGTGAAATTGCAAGACATTGCTCAAATTGAAATTAAACAACACTACGATACAATCTCACATATAAACGGAGAAGAAGGCACAGGATTAATCATCATGAAAGAACCGAGTAAAAATGCAGTTGCCATCGGAAAAGAGATTGATAAAAAAGTTAAAGAGATAGATAAGGAATATAAAGATCAATTTTCTATTAAACTTTTGGCTTCAACCCATGAACAAGTTGAAAATGCTGTTACTAGCATGGGAAAAGAAGTAATACTTGGAGCAATTGCTGCAACTCTAATTATCTTAATCTTTTTACGTAACTTCCGAACAACACTCATCGCTGTTGTCAGTATTCCATTATCTATTTTATTAACACTCTTTTTACTACATCAATCTAACATTACGCTTAACATTTTAACCCTCGGTGGTTTAGCTGTTGCGGTTGGACGTCTCGTCGATGATAGTATCGTTGTCATCGAGAATATTTTCCGCCGTTTACAAAAAGATTCTTTCTCTAAAGATATCATTCTCGATGCAACGAAAGAAGTCGCAGTCGCAATTACTTCTTCTACTTTAACAACGGTCGCTGTTTTTTTACCTATCGGCCTCGTAGCGGGAGCAATCGGAAAATTAATGTTACCTATGGTATTAGCAGTTGTATATTCTATACTATCATCCTTAATCGTTGCACTAACAGTTGTTCCACTTATGGCTTTTTTACTACTCAAAAAAACAAAGCATCGAAAGCCAAATTCTTCATCACGATATGTCGCTACATTAAAGTGGGCTCTTTCTCATAAATTCATTATTCTACTTACTGCATTTTTATTATTTGTAGGATCAATTGCAGCTTATATATTACTACCGAAAGCAAACATAAAATCTGAAGACGACACAATGTTATCTATTAACATGACATTTCCAGCCAATTATAATGCTGAATCTCAAAAACAAAAAGCATTTGATTTTGAAAAGAAATTACTTTCTAATTCAGATATAACAGACGTTATTTTACGAATGGGATCTAGCGCAGAAGATGCACAATGGGGGCAAACAACTAAAAATAACCTCGCTAGTATATTCGTAGTCTTTAAAAAAGGTTCTGATATTGATCAATATATTAAAGAGTTAAAAAAGGAAAATAAAACTTTTGAGCCTGCTGAACTTGATTATATAAAAACAAGTTATTCAAGCTCTGGCGGCGGCAATAACTTACAATTTAACGTAACAGCTACTAACGAAGCGGATTTAAAAGAGGCGGCTACTATCGTTGAAACAAAACTAAAAAGCATGAATGATCTTTCTAAAGTAAAAACAAATTTAGAAGACTCTAAAAAAGAATGGCAAATTCATATTGATCAAACAAAGGCTGAACAACTAGGTTTAACACCAGAAATAGCTGCGCAACAATTAGCATTCCTTATGAAGAAATCACCTATTGGCGAAATTACAATTAATAATGAAAAAGCTACTATTATGATAGAACACAAAAAAGAAAACATTAATAAACAAGAAGATATTTTAAATACAAACATACTATCACCTATTAATGGACCAATACCTTTAAAAGACATCGCAACTATTTCAGAAAAACAAACGCAAACAGAAATTTTCCATAAAGACGGAAAAGAAACAATCCAAATTACAGCCGAAGCTTCAAATGAAGATTTGAGTAAAGTAAACACAGCAGTAAATAAAGCGATGACTGACTTAGATTTACCTAGTGGTGCAAAAGTAAATATCGCAGGAGCTACTGAATCTATGCAAGAGAATTTTACAGATTTATTCAAAATTATGGGGATTGCAATCGGGATTGTATATTTAATTATGGTTATCACCTTCGGGCAAGCACGTGCTCCTTTTGCAATCCTATTCTCCTTACCGTTAGCTGCTGTCGGTGGTATTTTAGGATTAATCATTTCACGAACACCTGTTGATGTAAATTCCTTGATCGGCGCATTAATGTTAATCGGGATTGTTGTTACAAACGCTATTGTATTAATAGAAAGAGTCCAACAAAATCGGGAACACGGAATGGAAACTAGAGAAGCCTTACTTGAAGCAGGTTCTACTAGACTACGCCCAATTATTATGACAGCTATTACAACAATCGTTGCTATGCTCCCACTCCTATTTGGCCAATCCCAAGCAGGAAGTATGGTATCAAAAAGTTTAGCCGTCGTCGTCATCGGCGGTTTGGCAGTCTCAACTGCTCTTACATTAGTAGTCGTTCCAGTTATGTATGAACTATTAGATAAAATCGGGAGAAAAAGACGCTCCCGTAGGAAAATAAGCACTTCTACAGAAACACCTGATATTTAAAAACAAAAGGCGTTACCTTCACAAATGAAGATAACGCCTTCTCTCTATTTATTCATAAAATCCATCATTTTTTCCACATATTGCTCTATAGGTTTACTAGAATCCACAATCCAAATTACATCTGTTCTTCTTTATAATTAATCACAAATTCAACAATCATTACATCCATTCCTTCTATATTAAAATACAAAAGAACCCCCTACCTATAAATAGAGAGTTCTTCTTTATAATTTATGCTGCTTTTACCTTTTTCGTTGTTTTACTTTTTCTTTTCGTTCCTGTAAAGCGCTTGTGTAATATAGATGCTATCAAGCGTGAAATAACATTGAATAGTAATACCATAATAATTAATACAGCTGCAGATTTTGTCGCAATCAACTTCGCATCTGGAATAACTCCTTCAGAATTTAATTTCCAAATGTGAACCGCTAATGTTTCAGCTGGTCTAAACGGATTTAAAGGATGCGCAGGACTTGATAAATCCGCTGCTGAATTTAAAATCGGGGATGTTAAACCCGCTGTGTAAATTAATGCTGCCGCTTCCCCAAATATACGACCCGCCGCTAAAATAATCCCTGTAATAATTTGTGGTAATGACGATGGGATAATAATACGAGCGATTGTTTGCCACTTCGTTGCACCTAATCCAAGACTTGCCTCTTTTACATTATGAGGAACTTCTGAAATCGCATTTTCACAAACACGCGTTAAACCTGGTAAATTTAAAATAGTTAAAGCAAGAGCACCACCCATTACTGTGTATCCCCAACCTGTCATTGTAACGAACACTAACAAACCAAATAAACCAACAACAATAGAAGGTAAAGATGCCATTGTCTCGATACATAGACGAACAAAATTTAAAAAACGTCCTTGTTTTGCGTACTCTGCTAAATATATTCCAGCACCTAATCCAAGAGGAATAGATATAATAAGCGTTATAACAAGCATGTAGAAGGAATTGAATAACTGCGGACCAATCCCACCACCAGCTCTTGTATTGCTTGGTTCTCCAAACAAGAAATTAGGATCCCAAAACCCCCATCCCTTTTGTAAAATTTCAAATACTAAGAACACTAGCAAAGCTACAACTAAAGCTGCAACCGCATAAAAGATACCTGTCCAAACTTTATTTACCGTTCTTGCATTCATTATTATCGCTCACCTCTTTGCCCAATCGCTCGAATTACTAAAATAAACAGGAATGAAATAACAAGTAAAATCATCGCTAAAGTCCATAGCGCATTGTTCCAAGCAGTTCCGTTCAATGTATTCGTCATGTCCATTGTTAAAATACCAGTTAACGTCGCTGTCGGACTATATATTCCTTCTGGTAATTTAATCGTATTCCCGATTACCATTTGAACCGCTAGCGCTTCACCAAAAGCACGCGCTAAACCTAAAACAACACCTGTTAAAATCCCTTTCTTCGCAGCAGGAACAATTACTCGGCTAATCGCTTGCCATTTCGTTGATCCTAGACCATAAGAAGCTTCTAAATAATCAAATGGAACAGAACGTATTGCATCAGAAGCGATACTAGCAATAGTAGGTAAAATCATAATACTTAATACAACAATACCTGCAATTAAACTAAAGCCTACTCCCCCAAACGAATCACGTAATAGTGGTACTAAAATCGTAACACCTAATAATCCGTATACAACCGAAGGAATACCAACTAACAATTCTAGAACAGGCTTCAATACTTTATTTCCAAACTTTGGCGAAATTAAATTCATGAATATAGCAAGAGCTATAGCAATTGGTGCACTAATAATAACCGCACCTAACGAAACCACCGTTGAACCTACAATGAAAATTAAAGCCCCGAAGGATCCTTGATCAGCATTTGGATTCCATTTTGTCGATGTTAACATCTCAGTAAATGAGATACCACTTTGTGTAAAAGATTGAATACCTTTCCCACAAATAAACGCAATAATAGCTAATGTAATTAAAACAATAAAAATACCACAAAACGTAACAAGTGATCTTCCTATATATTCACTTTTTACGTAATTAATTTGTTTTTTCCCCTTCATCACAGGACAGACCCCACTTCACAGATTGAAATGAACAGGACTGGCCTTGCAGCCAGCCCCATAAAATTTTATTACTTATTTAATTTAGACATTGGAATGTAGCCCATATCTTCTACTTGCTTTTCAAAATCTTTACCTTTTACATAATCGATGTAAGCTTTTGTTGCTTCCTTCGCTTCACCTTTTGTTACCATATATTCGTAAGACCAGAATGGATATTTACCAGACGCAATGTTTTCAACTTTCGGTTCAGCACCATCAATTTTCACTGTTTGTAGTGCGCCTTTTTTCTCGCCGACCATGTAAGACATTGCTAAATAACTCACCGAACCAGGAGTAGAGTTAATCGCTTGCTCTACTGCACCGTTAGAATCTTGTGTTGTACCAGTTCCATCATTAATTTTCGCGTCTTTCATAATCGTTTTTTCAAATGTAGCACGTGTACCAGATGAAGCCGGACGGTTAATTACATTGATTTTTTCATCTTTTCCGCCTACTTCTTTCCAGTTTGTTACTTTTCCAGTGAAGATATCTTGTACTTGTTGCATTGTTAAGTTATCAACTTTTACATCTTTATTTACGACAAGAGCGAATGCAATACCCGCTACCTTGTTATCTACTAATTCTTTCGCCTTTTCAGCATCTTTTATTTTATCTCCGGACGGAACATCTGAATTACCAATTTGTACTGCACCAGATGCTACTTGGTTAATCCCAGTTCCACTACCGCCACCTTGAACTTGAATAGAAACTTTTGAATTTTTCTCCATGAATTTCTTTCCAGCTTCCTCCGCAAGAGGTAGAAGAGCTGTAGAACCAGCCGCTGCAATCGTACCTGATAATTCTTGTTTTGTATTATCGCTTCCTTTAGCAGTTTCTTTACTAGTTGTATCTTCTGCTTTCCCACAACCAACTAATGCTCCTGCTACCACTAAAGCTGCTAAAGAAAATTTAATACCTTTTTTCATAACCATGTCTTGTACCCCCATTTGGATTATCACTTTTCGAATTCATTTTCTTTCGAACACAAATTCATTGTAGGACAACAATATTATGTGAGTGTTAAGCAATTTTTAATTTTAAGTAAATGACGATAATAATCCTTAAAAGCTAGAAATCCCAACATTTATAGTTAAATAACCCAACAAAAACCACACTAACTACGCTGCAATGTAAATATATTCTTAACAATGTAAATTCAATGTAAATGTTTTTCTCTCTTTTTCCCTTTTCGTTAAAGTTACATTTACAATTCCGCTGTATTTTGTAATTTTTACACACCTAATTTATGCACATTAAAAATAATTTCAGTAATATTTTTTAGTACAACTAAATAAATTGGAACAATTCTAAAAATAAATGAATATTTTTAAAGTACTAATTGACAACATAATCCAATGTAGTCTACTATATTACTAACAAAAAGTTTACCTTAGGAAACTTTTTAAACTCAAACTAAAAATATAGAGATGAGGTAACTTTTATGGTATCGGCTAATATAAAACCACTTTCCGAATTTAAAATAGGAGAGTTTGTACAAATTGAGAAGATACAATTAGAAGGAACTATGAAACGACGCTTATTAGATTTGGGATTTATCCCGGGGGCGACGATTAAAGTATTGCAACGCAGTCCACTTGGAGATCCGGTCGCTTATCAAGTGAGCAACACAACTATTGCACTGCGTAAAGAAGAAAGCTCCCTTATTTTCGGGGTATTAATAGGAGATGATTTCAGATGAGCAAACATCGTATCGCTTTAGCTGGTAACCCGAATACAGGGAAAAGTACATTATTTAATACTTTAACAGGCTTAAAACAACATACTGGAAACTGGACGGGAAAAACTGTTTTAAAAGCTGAAGGAGAATATGAACATAACGGAAGTAATTATACATTAATAGATTTACCGGGAACTTACTCACTATACTCAAATTCCGCAGACGAAGAAGTAGCGAGGGATTATATTATATTTGAAAAACCAGAAGTAACTGTAGTTGTTATAGACGCAACTGCTATGGAAAGAAATTTAAATTTAGCACTCCAGGTGATGGAGATGACAAATAATGTAGTCATTTGCATTAACTTAATTGATGAAGCCGAGAAAAAAGGGATTGTTATCGATGAAAAGAAATTAGCAAAATCACTTGGTGTACCTGTCGTTAAAATTTCAGCACGTAACCGAGTAGGTATTGGTCATTTGCTAAATGTTATTGCAAGAGTAGCAAATAAAAAACTAATTCCAACACCAATTAAAATTACTTACAGCGAAAAAATCGAAAATATGATTCAGGAATTAGAACCACAAATTTATAAAGTGTTCGGTGATACGTATCCAGCACGTTGGATTGCGTTACGTATATTAGATGGAGATAAAAATTTCTTAACTACACTTCAAAAACACCATAATGAACCACTTGTAAGGGAGGTCGTAATTAATGGAATCTCACTCAGCCAGTAAAGCTCTTCCATTAGACTATATTATTCAACATGCACAAACACTTTCAAAAGAAGATATACGAGATGATATAGTCGGAGATATTTACCGAACATCTGCAAGCATATGTAAAGAATCTGTCCAATATACAAATACTGATAAATTATATCGTTCCGAAAAACTAGATAAAATTTTCACATCTCCAATCTGGGGATTCCCAATTATGCTCGGTATTTTATCTATTATTTTTTATCTTACAATTGCAGGCGCTAACGTACCATCTGATATGATTGCCGAATTCTTCGGATGGGCCGAAGGATATTTAACATCTTGGTTCCAAGCAGCGCATGCACCTGAATGGTTACATGGCATTTTAATACTTGGTTTGTTCCGTGGTATCGGTGCTGTTATTAGCGTTATGTTACCACCTATGGCAATCTTTTTCCCTATGTTCGCGCTATTAGAAAACTACGGATACTTACCACGTGTCGCGTTTAATATGGACCGCTTATTCAAACGATCCGGCGCACACGGGAAACAATCTTTAACAATGGCAATGGGATTTGGTTGTAATGCAGCAGCCATTATGTCAACACGTATCATTGAATCACCACGTGAACGCATGCTAGCAATTTTAACGAACAACTTCGTTCCTTGTAACGGTCGCTGGCCTATGTTAATTTTAATGGCTTCACTATTTATGGCTGCTGGTTATACAGGCAGTATGCAAACATTGGTTACTGCTGGCGTTGTAGTCGGAATGGTTGTAATTGGTGTTATTATGACATTAACTGTTTCTTGGGTACTATCAAAAACAGCCTTAAAAGGGGTTCCAACTCACTACACACTTGAGTTACCTCCGTACCGCAAGCCAAAAGTTTGGAATACAATTGTTCGCGCAACACTCGATAAATCAATCTATGTTTTAAAACGAGCTATAGTTGTTGCTGCCCCTGCGGCTGCATTAACTTGGTTACTTGCTAACATTTTTATTGGTGACACAAGCTTACTTATGTATTTTGTAAACTTTCTAGATCCATTTGCTAAAATGTTAGGACTTGACGGCTTTATTCTAGCTGCATTCATTCTTGGACTACCCGCTAATGAAATTGTAATCCCAATTTTATTAATGTCTTACTTATCAACTGGGGCTTTAACTGAAATAGATGATTTTAATCAAATTAAAAATCTATTCCTAGAAAATGGTTGGACTTGGTTAACAGCGTTAAACACAATGTTGTTCTCACTTCTTCATTTCCCGTGCGGAACAACACTTGTTAATATATACAAAGAAACAAAAAGTGCAAAATGGACATTCTTATCGTTTGCAATCCCTACCGTTATCGCCATTGTTGTTACATTCCTCTCTACACAATTGGTACATTGGTTAGGGCTTGTATAAAGCAAAGCATACATAGAAGGTATCCCCCTTCACATATGCTTTGCACGAAAGAAACCTGAAATTATTCAGGTTTCTTTTTTTGCACATCAGTATTCCACGGCTGTGCTCCATACGTTGTGAGTTTTTTATGAATAAAATATATAGTTCCTGGAAGAACTGCCATTAATATCGTGCAACTAATTCCTAATCCAGTAAACAACTTTCATCACCTTATTTCACTCTTTTCGGTAAAGCTGAACCTGAATGTTCAATTGTTGGATGAACATGAACAGTAATTTCAGCATTACTAAAGTAATTTTCGCCTTGATCCCAATTCTTACTTACCTTTTTCCACTCTTTATAATTATGTCGCTTATACACTTCCCCTAACTCTAGTACATCTACCTTATATTTTTTTTGAACAAGTTTAATTGATTTTTGAATACGCTTCTCCATTTCTTCCGATATATCCTTCTCTAAACGCTTTTCATTCAAAACCTTTTTATGATCACTAAAATGCAACTCAGCCAATGTGCCTTCCAGAGATAAATGAATATCAAACTTTGGTTTTGTAGCATTCGTTGTGGATACTTTAATTTTTCGACGTAACTTATGAATTTCATATGTAATAAGTTGATTCTTTTTACGGATGGTAAAAAAACCTCCAATTTTTTTACCTATTATATAATTCATCCCTACTGTTTCTTCCCCACTCAAATTGCCTACACATTTATTATCCTTTCCACGAAACAATGCTGCACCGTTCATTTGTACTCCTTGTTTTGTTAGTTCCAGAATAGGTAATACAAAACTTCGGTTAGAGATCATCTTTTCCTGCACCTCACCAATTCTTGCAGCCTCAATCATTTGGGCATTTTTCGGAGGGTGTTCAGCTAACATATCAATATACTGCGCCGGTAAATTTTCAGGCTTGGCACTTTGTTTTAAAATAGCTTCGGCATTTTTATTAGAAACGAACAAACGAATATTTCTTCTCATCTCATGATCGCGAATATATACATCTAACGTATTTTGTAAAATGTATGGATGTGAAAGTAATTCTTCAGAGAAAATAATCACCTGTATATGAGGGAAAAATAATGTACGACTAATTTTTTTGGCGATTATTCTTATTTGTTCAAATACACTATCTGCTTTTGCACTAACATTAATATAATTTTCGCTATCCCCACCCCCTTGTCCACCCTGTTGAGACAATTTACTGGGGAGTACCATCTGATAGGTCCCTTTCATAATTGGATTCGCTTTCTTCTCCTTCACAATATCGTAAGCCGCTCCTACTACAAATCCTCTTTCTTCTATCTCTTCTAACTCAGAACACCCACTCATAAATCCAGTTAAAGCCATAACCATTATAATTTTAAGAAGGTGTTTCATTTCCACCATTCCTTCTTTTTATTTTATATACAATTAAAACGAGCAAAGGAGCTAACACAACAAACCCCATATCTATCCAAGCTAAATAAGTCCCATAACTTGATAAAGTATTTAAACTACTAGGTATCATATTCACCATAAAAATAATAGGGGCACTTATGAAAATAAAAATTTGTTTCTTCACTTTCGGAAACATAGCACAAAACAATAAAGATGCGACGTCATAATACATTGCTGTAGTGTTATAAATAGTAATAATCCAAGTCGTAAAAAAAATCGCATCAAACCTTTCTAAAAATCCTCCACCAATTTCAATTTCTTTCCCTAATTCAATTGTTGGATATGTCAATCCACGTGTTGTCATATACGTAAAAACACTAATACAAGTTACATAAATTAAAATGTATGACAGCACGTTTACCATCACCGCTTTCGCGACTGCCATTGGCGCTTTTTTCGCTGTCTTATCATTCAGCAACACCGCATAAAATAAAGCTACTTCAAATCCAATAAACGTAAAAATAGAATTTTTAACTCCAACAGCATATTGACTTACTTTCGTTTGAAAAGCTGGTAGTAAATTATTTATTTCCATTAAATTTATATTCAATAAAGAAAGAAGTACTATCGCAATTAAAACAATAGGCAAGAATAAAACATTTAACCTTAATAAGGCTGCTCTTGATCCTGCTATTCCATAAATAACAACTAATAAGAAGAAAAAAGACAGTAGTTGTATTGGTGTATCACTAAATAAATACGTTTGAGAAATAACTGAAATCATTCGCGATTCATACGCTGTCAAAGCAGCAAACGTTAATACTAAAATACTACTAACTGTGTATGCAACAGGCTTCGTCAAATGCGCACTCGTATATTGAACAAAATTTTGTTTTGGAAATAAGATAGCCACTCTCGTCACAAACCAGCCTAAAACTGCGCAAATCAGTCCACCCAAAAGCAAGATAATCCAACCGTCCGAAAATAAAGTTTGGTTAGCGATATCTCTTGGCATAGACAATGCCCCTATACCAATAATGGTCGATGACACCGCAAACCCAATTTCCCGAGATCCAATCTCTTCATCGCCATACTCAAATGGTTTCACTTATTTTCGCTCCTTTGGACGTATTGTAGAGTCTTTTGTTTGTAAGTACTCTGGTCTATCTTTCAACATCGATTTTGGCATGCGAATAAATTCTTCTTTCCAATCTTTATAAAATGCAGGAGCAATGGGAGTTGTATACGGTATACCAACACTTGTTAAATTTGTAATATGAATAGCAAGTGCGATCAGAGCTAGAATAATCCCATACAGTCCAAAAGCCGTTGCAGCTAATACAAAGACGAAAAGTAAAATTCGGAACGTAATCGTAATACTATATACAGGAAGCGAAAACGTAGCAATCGCAGTAACTGCAATAATAATAACTAAAAACGGATTTACAATCCCTGCATTTACCGCAGCTTCTCCAATTACAAGACCTCCTACAATCCCTATCGTTTGCCCCATCGGTTTCGGCAATCGGATTCCAGCTTCTCGTATTAATTCCATAGTCAAGGCCATCATTAATGTTTCAATATATGCAGGAAACGGAACACCTTCCCTCGCACCTGCAATTGAATAAGCCAATTTAGAAGGAATAAGTCCTTGATGATAAGATACAAGTGCTACATACATAGCTGGTAACAAAACCGCAATTATGCCTGAACCCATACGTAAAAATCTTAATAACGTTCCAATCACCCAGCGCTCGTAATGATCTTCTACAGATTGAAAAATATCAACAAAGACAAGTGGTGCAATAAGAGCAAACGGGGATCCGTCTACTAAAATGGCCGCCTTCCCTTTCGCTAATGAGGCTATAATATTATCAGGCCTCTCTGTATTCAAAAACTGTGGAAATGGGGATAAATTATTATCCTGAATTAATTGTTCAATCGTACCTGTTTCCAAAACGACATCTGTCACTATTGATTGAAGACGGCGATCTAACTCTTTTACAATGTGAGGATTAATAATATCTTCTATATATACTAGGGTTACTTCTTTCTGCGATCGCTTCCCCATAATATAAGATTGGAACCTCAACTTTGGATCGCGTAAGCTGCGTCGGATTAACATTTTATTCACATTAATATCTTCATTTAATCCAACTCTCGGTCCGCGTATTAAATCTTCTGTCACTGGTGGTTCTAAACTTCGCTTCTCCCAAGCCCTACTATTAATAATGATAGCAGTTTGAATATTATCAATTAATATAACTGTATCTCCCGCTAAAATCGCATTTATAATATCCGGAAATGTTGTCTTCTTACCCACTTCCGCAATAGAAATAAAACGATCCAATAACGTCTGAACGACAGCCGCTTCATTTTGCACTTCTTCATATTGAAGAGTACGAACTACATATTTATAAACATTATCCTTGTCTGTTAACCCACATAAAAACACAACCGCACAACGTGTAAAACTCCCAGCAAGAGCAACTTCTCTAATTGTTAAATCATTAGGTGAACCTAACTCATCCCTAATTTCTTTCATAACTTCAAATAAGTTACCTTCAAGCTCTAACAATTTCCCCACCTAACTTCCTTTTCAACAAGTTTTTAGTTAGATTCCGCTAATTGAAGAAAATATATACAAAAAAGAGCTATCTCTTTTCAAAGATAGCTCTAATAAAGTAAAACTTTAATCAACCCTCACCAATCGGGCTTTTACAGGCAGCAGGGCCCCCACCTAACTTCTTTGCTTCCGCTGAATTTTGAGGTGGGGGTCTTACTGCTTGTTAATGCGGGATAAACGAATTACTTTTCCACTATTATAGTGTTTTTCTTTATAAATACACCTTTTGTAAATCCACTGACTACAAACATCACAATTATATTAATTAACAATGCGACTATACCTACATTCAAATCTTTTATATACTGCGGGAAACTCGGAAACATCGTGGCTATGGTTGAACCAGATAAGGTAATATATGCGACCACTAATAGCCCAACTCCCATTCCTGCAATAGCTCCTTGCTTCGTAATAATTTGACGTGGAAACAAACTACATACAAGTGCAGGGAAAAGTTGTGTAACGATACTGTATCCCATTAATAGAAGCGCTCCTATCGTTTCTCCTCCTTTAAATGTAAATAAAACTGCCACGAGCGTTACTACAGGCACAAATAATTTTGCCATCTTAGCAACTTGTCTATCTGAAGCAGATGGAACTATCGTTCGATAAATATTTTTCGCTAACAGTGTAGAAGCCGCCATAACAAGCATCGAACCCGGAACCAATGCCGTTAATACTCCCGCACTACCAATAATTCCAATAAACCAAGGGTCAAACGTTTGAAGAGCAAGTCTGAACAATGAAAGGTCTACATCCGCTCCTTTTAATCCAGGAACCTGTAATATAGCAGCAAATCCTGCAAAAAATACGAAAAGTAAAACTAAAGAATACAATGGCATAATTGCTGCATTTTTACGAAATACTTTTTCATTTTTTGCAGAAAAAGCAGAAGCAAATGTATGAGGCCACATATAGAAACCGAGGGCCGTTAATATAATAGTAGAAACAAACCAAGAAATACTCATTCCTTCTTCAGGTAAAGATAAAAATCCCGGTTTCGCTGCCTCTACAGCCTCAAACATCGGCTGAAATCCTCCATAATAATGATACGGTAAATATATACCTAAAAACATAACGATAAACAGTATCATAATATCCTTCAAAGCGGCCGTCCAAGCCGAACCATGTATACCTGAAACCATTACATATATAGTTATAACAATAGCACCAATCCAAACCGCAACAACAGGTGACACCCTTCCGTAAGAAGCTTCTGAAACGATAATTCCCAGTCCTTTTAACTGTAAAACAAGATATGGGATGATGGAAACAACACCAACAATTGAAACAATAATCCCAAGCGCTTTACTTCTATATTTCTTCGCAAAAAAATCCGACTGTGAAACAAGGTTATGCTCTTTCGCATACTTCCAAATCGGTGGCAATAAAAAATACGATAAAAGATAAGCTAAAGCGCCATAGCCTAAAATATAAAAGGTAGGTGCTCCTTTACTATACGCCCAGCCACTTCCTCCCAAAAATGTAAACGTCGTATAAATTTCACCTGCCATAAGGAGAAAAACAAAAATAGTGCCAAACCCTCTTCCCCCAACTGACCATTGCTCTAAATTCATATCTTTTCCATGTTGTGCCCGAATCCCTAAAAATAGTGCGAGAAACAAAAATAAAATAATGATAAGTAATGCAGTCATTTTACATCCTCCTTATTAGCAGGATCAAACACGTACACAAGCCCCATACAAAAAGATGTAATAAACACTGATAATAATACCCAAAATAATAAAAATGGCATCCCTAATACGTAAGGAGTAACTGAATTCGCAAATATTGGCCCAACTACTAAACAAAGAACTGGGATAAGCGCTAGAATGTGTATTTTCTTCATCTCATTCTCCTTTACTTATAAAGTTCATAATGGCTGATACAAAGACTTCCACTCCAATCGGCAATGCATCTTCGTCAATCGTAAAACGAGGGTGATGGTGAGGATATATAATACCTTTCTCTTTATTTCCCGCTCCGATAAAAAAGAATGTCCCCGGTGCCTTTTGTAAAAACGCTGAAAAATCTTCTCCAGCCATAGTCGGCTGTAAACGAACAACTCTATCCCTTCCATAAAGTTGTAATGCCGTTTGTTCAATAAGCTCTGTAGCTTCATAGTCATTTACAACTGGTCGATACCCATATTCATATGAAAATGTATATTTCGCTCCGTAAGATTCCGTAATATGCTTCACAATCCGCTCAATCTTCTTCTCTGTTTCACCTCGTAATTCATGTCTTAAACTTCTTACTGTCCCTTCAATCTCGGCTTGCTCTGGTATTACATTATGAGTTGTCCCCGCATGAAATTGTGTAACAGATATTACGAGAGAATCTAATGGATTCGTGAGGCGAGATACAATTTGCTGAAGTTGCGAAACGACTTGTGTTCCAATTGCAATACTATCCACCGTTTCATGAGGGATTCCAGCATGTCCACCTTTTCCCTCTATCTTAATTTTAAAAACATCCGGTGCAGCCATTGCAGGGCCATAAATAACACCTATTTTCCCAACCTCTAATGACGCCCAAAGGTGAGCACCAATAATATAATCCACACCTTCCATTACACCTGCAGCAACCATCTCCTCTGCACCACCAGGAAAATTCTCTTCAGCATGTTGGAATAGAAAACGAATCTCCCCTTTAATTTTCTCTCTTTCTTCTACTAACTTATGTACAACCCCAAGTAATATCGCTATATGTCCATCATGACCACATGCATGCATTACACCTTTATATATAGAAATAAAATCAAACTCATTTTCTTCATGAATAGGAAGAGCATCCATATCGGCTCGAATCGCAACTGTTTTGCCCGGATGTTTACCTACTAACTTTGCCATCACACTATATTTAGTCGGCCGTGACACTTCTAAATATGGGAATTTCCGAAGTATATCGAACACAAACTGCGATGTTTTCTCTTCTTGAAAAGATAACTCTGGATACTTATGAAAATGCCTTCTCCACTCAACCAACTGATTTTTTGACAAAACAAGTTCCTTTGCAACATCCATTTCTCTTCTCCCCTTCTTCACCAAGTTAAATGTTATTATAACGTGAATTGTTAACTTTTAAAAGAATATTCTGAATTTTCAGTGATGATAAGCTAAAAAGAAAAAGCCATCCAAAAGATGACTTTTTCATTATTATAAAATAGTAATTGCTTGTTTTCCCATTTGCTCCCAAGCTTTCTCAAATTCTGCTCGCGGAACAGCCAAGCGCGGATTATTTTTAAGAGGATCATTTACATATACAAAGTTTTGATCATATCCAATTACTACTGCACTATGCTCATAATATGTAATTTTCACTTCGCCTGAACTCGTATTCCATGTTTCAAAACTACTTTCAGCTAGCGGCTTAAACGTCGTATTAATAATGACCCATACCGGAGAACCAGAACTAATTACTTTATATATATCTTGCATGTCTCTACCTGTTAAATTAATTACTTTTTCAGGAACATATTTTTCTGCTAAATCAAAGATTGGTTTATTGTATACACCATATCCAGGCTCTGCCTTTGTATAAATATTTCCCACAAATCCCTCGTAAGGATTTCCACGCAAACCATTTTGTTCAAATGGAACACGATGAATTTCGCTAGCAAGTTGCATCTTATCTACTTGTACACCTTTATATTGCAGCAACATAGCTAAACTTGTCACTTCACATCCTCGAGGTAATTCTGGTAATTGTTTAATAAACGGAACATCTTCAATCATAGCTGCTTCTTTCATTTCAGATAGAAACTCTAAGCGTAGAACTTGCGCCTTTTGCATGATTTTATCTTTTCCTATAAAAAACGCAGCAGCAAGTATAATTCCAAAAACAAAAAGATATTTTAACTTTTTCATTATAAACAAAACTCCATTAATTATTATTTTACAGATACACCTCTTATCATTGTACCCTTCTTCTTACTAGTTTGCTAGAAAGATCATGTGAATTATCGCTCATAGAATTAATTATAAAAATTCTAATTATTTTTAATAAAAAGAAAAATAAATATACATTTACAGAATATTTTGCTAAAATCAAAATTGTTAACATAGTGAAGATATCACCATGTTAACAAACATTCTTAGAGTATTTAGTCATAGTTCGTTTTTTACATACTCCATTCATTTCATAGCAAATAAACCGAGTGTGTTTTGCATCCCCCACTAATGATTAAAAACTCAGAATAAAACGAAGTTTACACATTCAAGAAAATACGGGGTGAGGGGCATATGAATCAACAAATTGAACAAACAGATTTAAAACGAACAATGAAAAGTAGACACCTATTTATGATTGCACTCGGCGGTGTTATCGGAACCGGGCTATTTATGGGATCTGGTCAAATCGTCCATAATGCCGGACCTGGTGGTGCTATTCTTGCATTTTTAGTCGGTGGATTTGTTATGTATTTAACGATGTTATGTCTTGGTGAATTATCCGTTGCTATGCCAGAAGCAGGTTCATTCCAAAGTTATGCAAGCAAATTCATTTCACCTGGTTTTGGATTTGTTGTCGGTTGGATGTATTGGTTAAATTGGGCTGTTACAGTTGGCGTAGAGTTAACAACTGTAAGTATTTTAATGAAACGCTGGTTTCCAGACGTTTCTTCCTGGATTTGGTGCGTTACATTTGCAGCAGCACTCTTCCTCGTAAACGCTTTATCAGCAAAAGCATATGCAGAAGCAGAGTTTTGGTTCGCAAGTGTAAAAGTCGCGACAATTGTCATTTTCATCGTGCTTGGTGGCGCTGTTATGTTCGGTCTACTAGACTTTAATGGAAAGCCAGCTCCAATGCTTCATAATTTCACTGAAAATGGCGGGCTATTTCCCAACGGTGCATTAGCTGTTCTTCTTACGATGATTACAGTAAATTACTCCTTCCAAGGAACAGAATTAATTGGAATCGCTTCAGGAGAAAGTGAAAATCCTGAAAAAACAATTCCAAAAGCAATAAAAAATACAATTTGGCGAACTCTCTTCTTCTTCGTCTTAGCGATATCAGTTGTTGTAGGTTTACTCCCATGGCAAGAGGCTAATCTAGTTGAAAGTCCCTTTGTACTTGTATTTGATGTAGCCGGTGTCCCATATGCAGCAGATATTATGAACTTTGTTATTATTACAGCTGTATTATCCGTTGCTAACTCTGGTCTATATGCAAATTCTCGTATGCTGTGGGC
Source organism: Bacillus sp. ISO11 (assembly GCF_003458115.1). Taxonomy (NCBI): domain Bacteria; kingdom Bacillati; phylum Bacillota; class Bacilli; order Caryophanales; family Bacillaceae; genus Bacillus; species Bacillus sp. ISO11. The sequence goes on from NZ_QXCO01000014.1 coordinate 18,853, forward strand.
GATGGCAAAACAAGGAATGGCAAGCCCAGCATTTACGAAATTAACTAAAAAAGGTGTACCGCTAAATGCATTAATTTTCAGCCTAATTTTCGCTAGCCTGTCCTTACTAACAAGTGTATTTGCGGCAGATACTGTCTTTCTAGTTTTAACATCTATTGCAGCAATGGCTGCCGTTGTCGTTTGGATGTCAATCGCCGCTTCACAGTTTTTCTTCCGTAGAAATTTCGTGAAAAATGGTGGCAACATAAATGATTTAAAATATCGTACACCGCTCTATCCACTCGTTCCAATCGTAGCGTTCTCGCTCAATTTCATTACATTTGTTAGTTTGGCTTTCATTCCAGATCAAAGAATTGCTCTTTATTGTGGCATTCCATTTATGATTATTTGTTACATTTTATACCAAGTTAAATATAAAAAAATTGTCACACTTGAACAGCCACGAACTGTCACACGAGAAATAAACTAAATATACAAAATATTCAGCTATCTTCCTTATCATAAGATAGCTTTTTTCTATTTCTTGGATATCCTGGTATAACTTTATTTATCTTAAAATTTTCACAATCACGTTTTTCTCTGGAAAATAGTTTACAATGTAATCAAGTTACAAATGATATTCACCTTAAAAAGTGTGCATTTGTGTCTATTTTTTAACAATATATCAAAAACTATTGCCTTCTATAAATTAATAGGTTTATATTGTTTTATTGGCATAGTTTCAATCCAAGGAGAAAGGAGATTTTCAATCGTGCAACTAAAGAAAGCGTTTTGGAAGTTGGCTTCGCTTCTTCCGTTATCATTACTTCTGTTCCTCGGTGGCTGTGATAAAAAACTCGCAGTATTAAATCCGCAAGGACCTGTTGCAAAAGCACAGTATGATTTAATTGTTTGGTCATTCTTGCTTATGTCATTAATTATCGCAATTGTATTCATTCTGTTTACAGTCATCTTGATTCGTTATCGTGAAAAACCAGAGAATATGGACTATGAGCCACCTGAACAACACGGTAACACATTACTAGAAATTATTTGGACGCTTGTTCCTGTTATTATCGTTATCGCATTATCGATTCCAACAGTAAAAGCAACTTATGCTTCGGAAGAGGTTCCGAAAGAGTCCAAACATATTAAACCAGTTGAAATTTATGTTACATCTGCAAACTGGAAATGGTTATTCAGTTACCCAGAGGAAAAAATTGAAACCGTTAACTATTTAAACATCCCAGCTGGTGTACCAATTCAATTCAAACTGACTTCTGTCGGCCCAATGAATGCTTTCTGGGTACCAGAACTTGGTGGTATGAAGTACACAATGGATGGCATGATTATGGATCTTTATTTACAAGCTGATAAACCAGGTTCTTACCTAGGTCGTAGTGCGAACTTCTCTGGTGAAGGATTCACTCACATGGAGTTCGAAGTTGAAGCGAAAACTAAAGAGAAATATGACAAGTGGGTTAAAGAAGTACAACAAACTGCTGATAAGTTAACAGAACAGAAATACAACGAAATTATTAAACCTGGTGTAGTTGGACGCATGACGTTCTCTAGTCACCACTTAAGTTATGTAGATCCAAAATCACTTGAATATTGTGATTACAACTACTACAAAAACAAAAAATAATAGCTATTATTCCAACAGATTGGAGTGAACACAGTGAAGCTTGATGAATTCTTTGTCACAGGTGACCCGATTATTTACGGTGCAGACGCTTCTATCGTTCTTGTGACATTAGCAATCATTTTCGTACTAACAAAGTATAAAAAATGGAAATGGCTTTGGGACGAATGGTTGACAACTGTTGACCATAAAAAAATCGGAGCTATGTATATTATTTCTGCGGTTATCATGTTATTCCGTGGTGGTATGGATGGTTTAATGATCCGTGCACAGTTAACATTCCCAGAAACAACTTATTTAAACGCTGAACACTATAACGGAATCTTTACAACGCATGGTACAGTAATGATTCTTTTCATGGCAATGCCATTCGTTATGGGATTAATGAACCTTGTAGTACCATTACAAATTGGTGCTCGTGACGTTGCATATCCGTTCTTAAATGCTTTAAGTTTCTGGTTATTCTTTGTCGGAGCAATGTTATTCAACATCGCTTTCGTAATCGGTGGTTCTCCAGACGCTGGGTGGACTTCTTACTTCCCAATGGCAGGTACAGAGTTTACTTCAGGCGTAGGAAATAACTACTACGCAATTGCATTACAGATTTCAGGTCTCGGTACGCTAATGACCGGTATTAACTTCCTTGTTACTATCTTAAAAATGCGTACACCTGGTATGACTTTAATGAGAATGCCAATGTTTACTTGGTCAATCTTAATTACAACAATTATCATTATTTTCGCTTTCCCAGTATTAACAGTTGCTCTTGCATTAATGACATTTGACCGTCTATTCGATGCTCACTTCTTTACGATGGCGAGCGGCGGTATGCCGATGTTATGGGCCAACCTGTTCTGGGTATGGGGTCACCCTGAAGTATATATCGTTATTTTACCGGCATTCGGTATTTTCTCTGAAATCATTAGTACATTCTCACGTAAGCGTCTATTCGGTTACAGTGCGATGGTATACTCAATGGTTGCAATTTCTTTACTAAGTTTCGTCGTATGGCTTCACCACTTCTTCACGATGGGTGCAGGTCCAGCGGTTAACTCATTCTTCTCGATTTCGACAATGGCGATTTCGATTCCAACCGGGGTTAAGATTTTTAACTGGTTGTTTACACTGTATAAAGGACGTATTCGTTTTACAGTTCCAATGCTTTGGTCATTGGCATTTATTCCAAACTTCGTAGTCGGTGGGGTTACAGGGGTTATGCTTGGAATGGCAGCAGCTGATTATCAATACCATAACAGCTACTTCCTAATCGCTCACTTCCACTACGTATTAATCGCAGGTACAGTATTCGCTATGCTTGCTGGATTCACATTCTGGTATCCAAAAATGACTGGTCATATGTTAAATGAACGCCTAGGTAAATGGACATTCTGGATCTTTATGAGCGGATTCAACATCTGTTTCTTCCCAATGTACTTCTTAGGTTTAGACGGTATGACTCGTCGTATGTACACTTACTCTGAAAGTCTTGGATGGGGATGGCTAAACCAAATCGCATCTGTTGGTGCGGTAATGATGGGTATCGGCTTCCTACTTCTTTGCTACAACGTAATTTGGAGTGCACGTCACGGTGAACGTGACACAACTGGAGATCCATGGGATGGTCGTACACTTGAATGGGCAACTCACTCTCCTGTACAACATTACAACTTCGCGAAGCTTCCTGAAATTAAAGAAGCTGATGCTTTCTGGTACATGAAAAAACGCGGAGAAACAGTTACACCAGCAGCAGAAGATATCAAACCAATTCACATGCCAAGTAACTCTGGTGTGCCTATTATTGCGTCTGGATTCTTCGGTCTTGCAGGTTTCGCATTAGTATTTAGCTGGTTCTGGCTTGCAGCAATCGGTGGAGTTGGTATTTTAGCTTGCTTAATCTATCGTTCATTCGATTATGATGAAGGTTACTATATCAGTGTTGATGAAATTAAAAAAACAGAACATATAGCATGAGAGGTGAAATGACATGGCGGCTTTAGATAAAAGCTTACCTTTGGAATATCAATCCGAACAAAGCAGATTGAATATCCTAGGATTCTGGATTTTTCTTGGGGCTGAAATTATGCTGTTCGCAACACTTTTCGCCTCTTATCTAGTCCTTGCTGGTCGTACGGCAGATGGCCCAACACCAGCGCAATTGTTTGAACTTAAAACGCTTTTAATTCAAACATTACTACTTTTAACAAGTAGTTTTACATGCGGTATCGTAATTCATGAAATGCGTAAGCATAACCAAAAAGCGATGCTTGGATGGTTCGTCCTTACATTACTTTTAGGTGCAGGTTTCCTATTCTTTGAGATCGAAGAGTTCATTATGTACATTGGTGAAGGCGCAACAATTCAAACAAGTGCTTTCTTATCTGGATTCTTCGTTCTTCTTGGAACGCACGGAGCTCACGTAACAGGCGGTATCATTTGGGCAACTTGTGTTATTATCCAAATTTTAAAACGAGGTTTAACACCAGTTACAGCTCGTAAAGTATTCATTATCAGCTTATACTGGCATTTCCTTGATCTAGTTTGGGTCTTTATTTACACACTAGTTTACTTGAACGGGATGGTGGCGTAAATGGCTCAAAACAACAATCAAGCAAACGGGCATGCGCATAGCGGATTCCCTTGGTCACACGTTTTCGGATTTATTTTATCGCTTGCATTAACGTTTCTAGCGTTATACGTGGCACTTTACACAACATTGCCACTTTCAACAGTCTTAACAACTATTATCATAATGGCTGTTGCGCAAGCATTGTTACAATTAATTATGTTCATGCATTTAAAAGAAGGAGAAGGAAGAGTTCAAATTCTTACAATGATATACAGTTTCTTCGTTGCAACTGCAACAGTTGGTTTAACTGTATGGATCTTCTTCTCAATGTAATGTACATGAAAAAGACTGCTGAGATTCCTCAGCAGTCTTTTTTTTATCCCCTCCCCTATTACATCCACATTACGGAATTAACAACAGAATCATGAAAAATATACTTATTATGACAAATGTTAAGAAAAATCTTTCTTTATGAAATCGAATCCATATGCGTTGCTTTTCTACCTATTATATGGCTAAATAGGTACTATATTTATTTGAAGGGAGAGAACGCAATGGAACATCATACTTCTGTTCTATCACTTATGGTTGTCGTTGCAATCGCGTTTTTCGTTCCCCTTTTGTTACAACGCTTTAAATTAAAAGCACTTCCTGTTGTCGTTGCAGAAATTATTGCAGGAATCTTTGTAGGTAAAAGTGGGTTTAATATTATTGAGCCAGATATATGGCTTCAAGTTTTATCAACATTAGGATTTATCTTCCTCATGTTCTTAAGCGGTTTAGAAATTGATTTTTCTATCTTTAAACAAAAAGGGAAAAAAAATACGACAAACGAGCCAAATACATTTCAAGTAGCAAGCATTATCTTCTTATTTATTTTCATCTTATCTTATGCCCTATCATTACTATTCGTATGGCTAGGATTTGTAGATAATGCAATGTTCATGACTTTAATTATTTCAACTATTTCTTTAGGTGTTGTTGTACCAACATTAAAAGAGAACAACCTAGGAAAAACTGCAATCGGACAAATCATTTTATTAGTTGCTGTTATTGCAGACTTAGTTACAATGATTTTACTCGCTGTTTTTGTCGGATTAAATTCCGAAAGCGGTCAGAGTATGTGGCTCTTACTTATTCTATTCGGTGCCGGTATTGTCATTTACTTTATTGCAAAACGCTTTAAAAACATTCCATACTTAGATAGTTTAAAAGCTGGTAGTGTACAAATTGATACACGAGCTGTCTTTGCACTCATTTTAATCTTAGTTGGGTTATCGGAATCTGTTGGAGCAGAAAATATTTTAGGCGCCTTCTTAGCAGGTGTACTTGTATCGTTATTATCACCAAATGAAGATATGGTGGAAAAACTTGATTCTATCGGCTATGGTTTCTTCATCCCTATTTTCTTCGTAATGGTTGGTGTAAATCTAGAGGTGTGGTCTATTTTCAAAGAACCTTCTAGCATGCTCATGATTCCAATCTTAATTGTAGGACTCTTTATTTCGAAACTCTTACCATCACTCGTCTTAAGAAAATGGTATCCACGTAATATCGTACTTGGAAGTGCAATCTTATTAACATCGACACTTTCTCTAGTTATTGCGGCTGCACAAATTGGTGAAAAACTGGAGATCATCAGTCCAAGTTTATCTGCCTCTCTTATTTTAAGCGCAGTTATTACTTGTATTTTTGCACCTATATTGTTTAAAAAAATGTTCCCAAAAGTAGAAACACCAAAACCAAAAGTAGCTATTATTGGCGCGAGCAGAATTACCCTTCCGTTATCACTAGATTTAAAACGAGAAGATTATGACGTAACGCTATATATGATGCGTCAAAACAAAATAAATGATGAAGAAGCGAAATCACATGACTTCCCTATCGTGAAATTAGATGACATCACAATCGCATCATTAACTGAACAAACAGCATTTGATGCAGATCGCGTCGTTGTTGCAACAAGCGATGATGAACAAAACTTATTATTGGCAGAACATGCAAAAGAGCTAGGTGTTGAACATGTTATTGCAAGTGTAGAAGATCCACTTCTACAAGAAAAAGCAACGCAAGAACATATCGCTGTATTCTCAACAATTAACTCTACACGTATTTTATTACGTGCACTTATTGATAAACCTAGTCTCGTTCGCTTAATTACAACAGCAAACGAAACAGTACGTGAAGTTGAACTGCGCAGCAATAAATATAACGGCGTTGCGCTTCGCCGCCTCCCGTTTTTAGGTGATGTACTTGTCATTCAAATCTACCGCGGTAACAAAGCATTAATACCACATGGTGATACAAGACTACAACACGGTGACACATTACTTGTAACAGGTTCAAAAGAACATATCGATACACTAAAAAACATATTAGAGTAAAAAAATGCCCCTCACATAATTGAGGGGCATTTTTTTAACTTCATATGGTAAAATGTTACTATCACATATTATGAGGATGGATCACATTATGTCTATTGTAACTTTAGCTCTTTTATTATTAGCAGAAATACTCGTTGCCATTATTCTCATCGGTGTTAGTATTGAGATTTGTAGTTACGGATGGAAAAAATCGAATGGAATAAAATATTCTTGCCTCCTACTTTCACTCCTTCTCGGAACTGCTAGCATACTCGGACTTCTCGCCGCACCTGCTTATTTCTTTATACAATTAACAGAAAAAGCCTTATAAGAAAGGATGTTAATATGATTATCGTGAAAAATATTGAGGGATCTGAAACTTACGTATTACGTCAAAAAATTTTACGCCCCAATCAAACATTAGCAGATTGTAAATATCCTTCCGATTATGAAACAGACACCTTCCACTTAGGCGCATTTATAAACGATGAACTAATTAGTATCGCTTCCTTCTCAAAAGAAATATATCCTGACCTACCAGCCGGTATTCATTATCGTCTACGAGGAATGGCCACATTACCTGAGTTTCGAAACAACCACGCTGGAAGCTCCTTAATTCAGAATGCAGAACAAATCTTACAAGAGCGTCAAGCAAATATGTTATGGTGTAATGGCCGAATTACTGTAGCTGACTATTACAAGCGCTTAGGCTTTCAGGAACATGGTGAAATTTTTGAAATTGAACCAATTGGCCTTCATAAAGTTTTGTATAAAAAGATATAAGAAAAGCTTTCCTCAATACGGGAAAGCCTTTCTTATATTTCAATCTTCTCTTTTTATTTTTTTCATATATATGTATATAAACAAACTAGGAACTAAAAAACAAGCAAACATAATAAGTCCTGTCATACTAATTTCCTTTATCGAAATATCTGGTGTTACAACGATACAAATAGCTAAAATCCCAATAATAATACCCACTGGAATGAATAATAGCTTCATAAAATAACGACGCGACACTCCGCCCGTATGCTCATACACTTCCACTGAATTTTTCAGATTTAAAAAGTTAATAATTATTATCCCGCCCATAAATACCATTAATAAATCTGAAACACTTTCATATCCTGCCCCTTGCAAGACATAGCGGTAAAAGACGATAGCTAGTATGACGATGTTTTGTAAGATGAAAGCTAATCTAATATGTTTTAACCCTTCAATCATTAAACGTTCATCTTTCACGATTTTCATCCTACCACTCCTTTTCCTCCCAAAATAAATCATTCAACGTTTTATCTACTGCATAACAAATTTTTAAACATAAATCTAAAGATGGATTGTATTTCCCCTTCTCAATTAAACTAATCGTTTGCCTTGTAACGCCTACTTTTTCTGCTAATTGTTGCTGTGTTAAATCTAACTGAACACGCGCGACTTTTATTTTACTTACAGCCATTCATGTTCCTCCTCTATCTATATTGTAACATATATATTCCATTAAGTAATTTATATTTTACAAAACCAATTAAGTTTTCATCTTATCCCGATTGGTGCGGGCTAATACACAGTGAGGATATCCCCTACTGCCCATAGTTTCACTTTATTATACACAAAAAGGGAGCCTCCCATAAGAAGGCCCTCTCCTATATTTATATTATAAGAATAAATGACATCCAAATAAGAATGCAAATAAGTATAGTAATGGATGTACTTCCATCCCTTTACCCTTCACAATTTTCAAGACTGGATATACTAAAAATCCAATTGCGATTCCATTTGCAATACTAGATGTTAACGGAATACCTATAAAAATTAAAAATGCTGGTAACGCATCTTCAAATTCATTCCAATTAATATCTCGAATGCTTTGTGCCATTAAACTACCTACTATAATTAATGAAGGAGCTGTAATAGCGGCTACACTTGATAAAGAAGCAATAACAGGACTAAAAAATGCCGTTATAATTGTTAGACCAACAACTACAATCCCTGTTAATCCAGTTTTACCACCTGCAGCAATACCTGCTGACGATTCAATCGTCGCTGCTGTTGGGCTTGTTCCAAAGATAGAACCTGTAGTCCCGCCAATTGCATCCGCAATAAACGCTTTACCAAAACGCTTCTCTGTATTGTCTGTAATTAAACCTGCTTGTTTAATTAAACCGAGTAATGCACCTGTTGTATCGAATAAAAGTACAAGTAAAAATGAAAATACAACGCCGTATAATCCGTATTCAATTACATCTGAAAAGGCATTGATTGGGTTTGAAACGATGATACCCTCTGGTAAATGAGGCATCGCCACAATTTTATCAGCAAACTTCAATTGCCCTGTAAAGAAGGCAATAATTCCTGTCACAATCATACTAATAAATAATGCACCGCTCACACGCAATGTCATTAATACCGCCGCTAATATTAAACCAATTAAAGTTAAAATAACAGCTGGTGAATGAAAATCACCAATCGTAACTAAATTAGACGGATGATCCACGATAATTCCAGAAAGGCGCAATCCAATAAAAGCAATAAATAGTCCAATTCCACCTGCAATTGCATGCTTTAAACTATCAGGAATTGCTAAAATTAACTTTTGCCTAAACGAAGTAAAAGATAATAAAAGAAAAATAATCCCCGTTACAAATACAGCTGAAAAGGCAACTACATATGTAATCCCTTCTGCCTTCTGTACAACAGAATAAGCAAAATATGCATTCATTCCCATAGCTGGAGCAATAACAATCGGGTAATTCGCGAAAATCGCCATACCTACTGTTCCAACAACGGTTGCAATAATTGTTGCTGTAAACGCTTGGTCAAATGGTACACCTGCATCAGATAATATTTTTGGATTGATGACAAGAATATACGCAAATGTAAAAAAAGTTGTGATGCCAGCTAAAAACTCTTGCTTCACAGAAGTGTTATATTTTTGTAATTGAAACATGCTTATGTACCCTTCCTACACCTGAATTATTATCACACATTCTTTTTCTTACTAGTATGCGAGAAAATATAATACTTAATCTTAACAATCAATAAAAAGAAGAGTCAATATATTCCCTAATAGTTCGAATTTTAAGTTTAAGTCTGACAAGTACAGATGTAGTACAGTTCATTATGATTATTTTTGTAGCATAACAGATAGAAATGTTTTATAATTTGAAATAGTTAAATATTTAGTAAACGCATTCAAATATCGTTCACTCTACAAGGGGGATTCTTCTTATGCAGCACACAAACAAATCTGGAACTTTAAATCGTGGTTTAAAAGAACGACATATTACTTTAATGTCACTGGGCTCAGCTATTGGCGTTGGGCTATTTTTAGGATCCGCTTCCGCCATTAAACTAGCAGGTCCTTCTATTTTGCTAGGCTATATGATTGCCGGTCTCGTTATTTTTTTCATTATGCGAGCGCTTGGGGAAATGGCAATTGAACAACCTGTTGCTGGTTCTTTTAGTAAATATGCATATGATTATATTGGACCACTCGCTGGTTATATTACTGGTTGGAATTACTGGTTCTTATGGGTTGTTACTTGTATGGCTGAAATTACAGCAGCTGGCATTTACATGCAGTACTGGTTCCCTGATATCCCGCGCTGGACTTGGGCATTACTTGCTCTATTATTAATGAGCGCTTTTAACTTCTTATCGGTAAAAGTATTTGGAGAACTTGAGTTTTGGTTTGCTCTCATTAAAATTGTCACAATTATCTGTATGATAGTAGTCGGAGCTGGTATTATTTTATTCGGATTCGGAAACGGTGGTATCGCTACTGGTATTTCAAATCTTTGGTCACATGGTGGCTGGTTCCCAAATGGATTTTCTGGGTTACTACTCTCCATGCAGATGGTACTATTCGCTTATTTAGGCGTTGAATTAATCGGCGTTACAGCTGGTGAGGCTCAAAATCCGAAGAAAACACTCGCAAAGGCAATTGATAACGTATTTTGGAGAATTCTACTCTTTTACGTTGGGGCATTATTCGTTATGATGGCAATTTATCCATGGAACGAACTTGGTGAGAAAGGCAGTCCATTCGTATTAACATTCCAGCAAATTGGTATCGCAAAAGCAGCAGGTATTATTAACTTTGTCGTATTAACAGCAGCTCTTTCTTCTTGTAACGGTGGTTTATTTAGTACAGGCCGTATGCTATATACATTAGCTCAGCAGAAAAAAGCTCCTGAAAGATTTGGTCGTTTAAATAAAAATGGCATTCCAAGCCAAGGAATTGTAGCAACTGCTATCGTTTTACTAATTGGTGTTATATTAAACTATCTTGTACCTGCAAAGGTATTTACATGGCTTACTAGCATTTCAACTTTCGGTGCAATTTGGACTTGGGGCATTATATTAGTCGCTCAAATTAAATTCCGTAAAAGCTTGCCTACTCAAAATAAACAAAAGTTATCATATAAAATGCCTTTATACCCATTAAGCTCATATTTCTCACTTGCCTTCCTTGCACTAGTCTTATGTATAATGGCGTATTCAGAAGATACACGAATTGCATTGATTGTCGGCCCAATTTGGCTTATCGGCTTAGCAATCGTATATTACATGAAAGGGTTTCATAAGATTGATGAAACACCTAACTCAAAAATTAGTTAAGCAAAACATCCCTTCCTTATTACTTGGAAGGGATGTTTTTATATCTATATAAATATTTCTCAACAAAATTCACGGTATTTTTACAATTTTTTAATATTTTTTATGTTTTCCGTCTTTATTTTTACAGAAAAATAAATTACATTATTAAAGCACATATATTTATTATTAGGGGGATTCTTCTATGAAGAATAAAAAATGGATTACATTTTCTTTAGCAACAGCAATTACACTAAGTATAGGGACCTCGTTCATACCGTCTACTTATGCCGAAAGCTCTGTAGACCCAGCTCCTGAAATTGCTGCAAAAGTTGTAAATCAAAACAATGGGAAGAAAGTATTATTTGATAATACACACGGTCAAACTGCTGGGACAGCTGACTGGGTTATTGACGGCGGCTTTTCTGACTTCGGAAACGGCATTGCAAAAAACGGATATCACGTAAAGGAACTTCGTAAATCAACACCTATTACGTACGAAGATTTAAAAGATTACAATGTATTTATCGTTCCAGAAGCTAATATTCCTTACAAAAAATCTGAGCAGGACGCTATGTTACAATATGTAAAAAATGGTGGTAGTATCTTCTTTATTGCTGATCATTACAATGCAGATCGTAATAAAAATCGCTGGGACTCTTCTGAAGTATTTAATGGATATAGACGCGGTGCTTGGGATAATCCAGCAAAAGGAATGTCTAATGAAGAAGCAAATTCACAAGCTATGCAAGGAGTAGAAAGCTCTGATTGGCTCTCTGACAACTTCGGTATTCGCTTCCGCTACAATGCACTTGGTGATGTTTCAGCGAAAACAATTGTATCGCCAGAACAATCTTTCGGAATTACAAAAGGTGTTTCGTCTGTAGCAATGCATGCTGGTTCTACTCTGGCAATTACAAATCCAAAACTAGCAAAAGGACTTGTTTACCTTCCAGAAAATCCATCAAAATGGAATAACGCTGTTGATAGCGGCGTTTATAATGGCGGTGGTATTGCAGAAGGCCCATATGCTGCAATTGCAAAAGTAGGACTTGGAAAAGCTGCCTTTATTGGTGACTCTTCTCCTGTTGAAGATGCTACGCCAAAGTACGTTCGTGAAGATTCTGGCCAAACAAAGAAAACTTACGATGGTTATAAAGAAGAAAACGATGCTATCTTATTAGAAAACATCGTAAATTGGTTATCAAATAAAGAGACATTTACAAGTTTAGATCAAATAAATGGTTTACAACTTGATTCACCTACAGCTCTACAAACATTTGAACAGCCAAGCTTATCAACAGAACCACAACCTGAACCTTGGAGTGCACCAAATGCAGGTTATCAATGGTTTAATACAAATACTTTTAAACCAGGTTCATACGGTTATAACGGTGCGGTAACAACAAGCGACTACGTCGTTACACACCCTAGCATTCTACCAAACAATGAAATTTTCCAAATGAAGATTCAAGTAAACAACTTACTACCTAATACAACGTATAACAACTATTCTTTAGGTATCTTCACTACTGGTGGAACACAAGTGGCTAAAGTACAAAATGCAAACGGCACTTGGCCATCTACTTTTGGATATAGTAGTGCATTTTCTTTCACAACAAACAGCTTAGGCTCTGCTGAGAAAGTTGTAAATGTACAGATTGATTCAAATACAATTGGACAAGCAACGCTTCGTCTACGCCAAAATACAACAACGAAATATAATGAAACTGTAACAATTAATAAGAAATAATAAAAAAGGCAATCCATACATGGATTGCCTTCTTCTCACTTCTCTTCCTTCGAGAAAAACATTCTTGAAATAACGATACCTATACTACCGACGATTAGGAATAACACTGCCCTAATCATCATCGATACCTCTGGTAAGTCAAGTAAGAATAACTTCCCTACCGTTACGACTAAAACGACTAAACCAGCATATAATATTTCATTCATATTTCTATTTCTTCCAAACCAAACCGCAAATAATGCATATACCATCCATAATAACGATACTGATACACTAATTACGCTTCCATCTGTAGATAAAACTTCACCGATTCTCGTAATTGTAATAAATACAATTATCATAAACCAATAGAGCACTATAGAATACATATATTTGCCGAAGCTCGCTAATACTTCTTTCGCTTCTCTCATGCAATAATAGAACGTTCCTATTAAAATAAGATGAGCAACAAAGCCTGCCGAAATAAATTGATCAAACGGGCTAAAAATAGTCTGTATCATTCCAATTGCGTAAACCGTCGCACTAACATACAATTTTATCTGTTGTTTTACTTTAATAGAAGTGACCATGCCGAGGAAACCTTGTAATAATAGTACAATCGCTGCATTCACTAAACTATACTCATATAAAATTGCTAAACTAAATGCTCCCATTGCGAAACCAAATAAGAGATTTGTAAATGTAGAATGTCTATTTTTCCTATATTCAAATACGAACATAGCGGCATGCACGATTGCACTAATAATTAATCCCCATGTTGTAAAATCATGTATTTTTGAAATAGCTAGTATAAAGAACACTGCATTTGCACTAAATATCGCCAAACGTGGTTCTAGTATAAAACTTCTCTCCGTAAACATATGCCAAAATAATAGTAAATGAATCAAACCATATACAATCGTTAACTGTACTTGCAAGTTCTCTACTAACATTGACATAACAGCAAAGAAAACGAAAAGGACAATGGCAGCAACAGCGTAAGAAATCATATATAAGTATTTATAACGATTTTTCAACGCATACCATAATAAACTAAGTGTTAATACTGTCTCATATCCAAAGAAAATATAAGGATTAGGAGTCGTACTATTTAACAAGAATGGTACGAAGAACGCTCCGACCGCTACGAAAATAGTGAGATATTCCGATTGATATCTTTTCGCTAAATAAATACCTAAAATAACCCATGCAATATTACAGAGAAACGCGACACTTGCCGGAATAAATCCATATAAATAATGTGCTGCAAACGTTGTTAGAACAATCCCGGTAATACTTCCTCCAGCTAATACTAACCCTAACGCCTGCCGCTCTCTTTTAATTTGAATATCTCCTATATAATACAATCCGATAGATAATACGATACCAAACACAATTCGTATCGCTGGTGTTAATAAGCCAGCATCTACCCCTGCTTTAAATAACCAGATCACTCCAAGCAACATAATACCGACAAATACACGCGGTAACCATGTTTGACAAAACTTAATAATATTAAATGGCTCTGGTTTAAAAGCAGATATATCTACTTGTTTTACCTGACGTTCTTGCAAAGGCTCTTTTATCTTAACTATTTCTTCTTTTGGCTTTTCCTCCATTACCGTTTCAATATATTCTTTCTTGTTCTTACTAACACGTTGCTGAGCGTTTTCTACTTCTATTTCCCTTTGCTTTACTTTTAATTCAGCAAGTGCTTCTTGAATTGTTTCAATTGCCGTTTCGAGTGCTTCTATTTTCTTATCCAAATCCTTCTTCATACGCTCCCCCCTTATTCGTAACTCTCATTAAACCTATATATTACCAATTATCTTTATCATACTCTTAGTCTATTCATTTTCAATAGTATTTTTCCAAAAAAAGAAAGGTGTCTTCCCAAAATAGGAAAACACCTTTTTACTCATTTATTCTTATTTAGAAAAATGCTAACGATAAAACCAAGACACATGCCTACAATAGCTGGAACAATCCACCCAACACCTTCTGTATAAAACGGGATGTATTTTAATGCTGACGTCCACTGATTCATCATTACATTTTTATTTAAAATATCAATTGCACTAAATATCGCTACAACCAAAACAGTTACTGCATATACGTATGCATACTTTCCAATATACTGATGGAATAACCCTAGAATAATAAGCGTTAACGCAATTGGATAAATAAATCCAAGAATTGGTACTGATACTTTTAAAATTTGCGTTAACCCTAAATTAGCTAAAATCATACTAACAACGCTTACTATAAATGCCCACAATTTATAAGATACTTTCGGAAATGCACTCGCAAAAAATTGACTACAAGACGTAACAAGTCCAATTGAAACACATAAACACGCGATAGTAAAAATAAGACCTAATAAAACGACTCCGCCCTGTCCAAATAATGTAATCATAACTTGTGCTAACACTTTCGCACCGTTATCAAATGTTCCTAATGAGCCGCTAATTGCCCCCACATATCCAAGGATGACATAAATAATCGATAATAATAGTCCTGCCCCAATTCCAGCAATACTCATATATTTCGCTAAACCTTTATCATCTTCAATACCCTTTGCACGTAATGCATTTGCAATAACAATTCCAAAGATTAAAGCAGCTAACGCATCCATTGTTAAATATCCATCTAAAAACCCTTGAAACATAGGAGCTTGTCCATAGTTCCCTATTGGTTCTTTCATATCTCCTACCGTTGTAAGCATACTCTTTATAAAAATGAGTGCAATCATACATAATAATAACGGCGTCAAGACTTTTCCAAACAACCCCATTAATTTAGATGGAGATAAACTTAACCAGTAAACAATACTAAAGAAAATAACTGTGTAAAACAATAATAATCCGTTTCCTGCTTCAGGGAATAACTGACCTGGACCCATTTCAAAAGCTAAACTTCCCGCACGTGGTATACCAAGCCCAGGTCCAATAAATACATACACGATACATGGAAAAATAATTGCAAATGAAGAATGAACCCTACCCGCTAACGTTTGAAAACTTCCTGCTTTTGCAATGGAGATAACACCTAATATAGGAAGACCTGTTGCTGATATAATAAATCCTACTAATGAAATCCAAACATGTTCTCCTGCTTCATATCCAAGGAAAGGTGGAAATATCAGATTCCCTGCTCCAAAGAACATAGAGAATAACATAAGGCTAATAAGTAAAATTTCTTTTTTCTGTAACAATTTCATTTCTTTCTCCTTCTTTAATTTCATCTTTTATGAAATCAATTTCACATATAAAAAGTACAATAACCCGCTTCCTTACAAAGAAAACATAGTCCATAGTCTATCACAAAAGAAATACCCATTCTATAGCTATTCCTCTTTTCCAATTTCTTCTGAAAAATCAACCTTTATTGACTTATAATAGTTAATAAGGTAAAATATTAAATGTACAAAATTATTAACTTTGTTTTTGTTTGTGTCAGGAGGAAAATAACATGGAATCAGCGATACAACTAGAAAGAGAACAACAAAGAAAAAAGAAACATCCTCCAGGTTTATACTTACTCTTCTTTACAGAAATGTGGGAAAGATTTAGTTACTATGGATTACGAGGATTATTAACATTATATTTAACGACAGCTTTAGTAAGCGGTGGTCTTGGGTTTAGTCCCGCATGGGCACTCTCTATTTACGGATTTTATACTGGAGCCTGTTATTTCACACCAATGATTGGTGGATACTTAACAGACCGTTTTCTAGGTAGACGAAAAGCAATCACAATTGGTGGCATAACAATGGCAATCGGTAACCTTACACTATTTGCCTTGCAAAACCAATTAGGCCTATACCTCGGATTAGCGCTTATTATTATAGGTAACGGATTCTTCAAACCGAACATCTCTACACTGGTTGGAGAATTATACGAAGAGAACGATCCAAAACGTGATAGTGCATTTACCATTTTCTATATGGGTATTAATGTCGGGTCATTTTTAGCTCCACTCGTTTGCGGATTTTTATCAGAAAATTTATTCAAAACAACAGTTGATGGCGTTGTACATTACGGATTCCGTTACGGTTTCTTAGCCGCTTCAATCGGAATGATCATTGGACAAATTTTATTTACAACACTATCAAATCGCTTCCTTGGTAATATCGGTAAAAAACCAACTCGCGATTTACAAACAGCTGCTGGACAACCATCAGTAGGAGATACACCGTTAACAAAAAAAGAAAAACAGCGTACCGCAGTTATCGTCATTTTAACATGCTTCGTTGTCTTCTTCTGGGCTGGCTTTGAACAAGCTGGTAGCTCATTAACATTATATACAAACAAATTTGTAGACCGCTCTGTGTTCGGATGGGAAGTTCCAACATCTTGGTTCCAATCGGTCAATCCATTATTTATTATTTTACTTGCTCCAGTCATTTCTGCATTATGGGCAAAACTTGCAACTCGCAAGCAAGGTGATTTAAAAATCCCAACTAAAATGGGACTTGGTATGATCTTGCTCGGTATCGGTTATATCATTCTCGTTATCGCTACATTAAAAACAGGTAGTGATGAACATAACATTACAGAAAAAGCAAACTTACTGTTTATCGTCTTTACGTATCTTTTCCATACGTTAGGTGAGCTATTCTTATCACCTGTCGGACTATCAATGGTTAGTGCGCTTGCTCCGGTAAAATTAGCATCTTTATTAATGGGTGTATGGCTAGCAAGTTCAGGTATCGCCAACATTTTAGGCGGACAACTTGCAAGCTTCACAACTTCACTTGGATACGCTGAAGTATTCACAGTTATTGGCGCTGTGGCAATTGTATTAGGCTGTGTTTTATTATTAATTTCTAAGAAATTAGTGAAATGGATGGATTAAAAAAGATGAGGAATTTCTCCTCATCTTTTTTTATACTGTTTTACCTTTTTCTATTGCTTGTTCGTACAGCTCTTTATGTTCTTTATATTCACTTGGTACGAAACTCTTATAGAAAAATGAGAACCAGCTATCTCCCTTTTTATACCCTTCTTCTCGAATTTCCGCTGCTTTTTTATTCGATTTAAATCCTTCAGTAAACCATTTCTTTAACAATTCATTTCGTTCATACTTAGCAGGAACTTTTAAATCATAGTTTTCAAAAGCATACTTATAGCCAGCCTTTTCTACTGCCTTTTTTGTAGACTTATAGCCTTTTTCATACGCTTTTTCATATGCCTTCACGTATACTTCTTTCTCTCTATTTCCAGGATTCTTTTCAGCTAGTTCTTTCCCTGTCTTTTCCCCTAATTCAGCTTGCTCTTTTTCAATTTTTTCTGTTCTTTCTTTATTCCCTACTTTGAATCCGTCTGCAAAGTTTACCTTAAACTCTGGAGCAACTTGACTATCGTCCATTGTCTCTTGTGCTAAACCTTGTTCTTTTCCTTTTTCAAAATGCGTTTTCTTCTGCTCTTCTAAAGACCATGCGGCTACATAAGTCGCTTTAAACGCTTGTTTATATGCATCAGATTTTCCAGCTACATGCACTTCTGCATCATTTTTTCCTGCTTTAAAATCAGTTTCTCCATTCTTTTGACCTTCAAGTTGACCTTTTTCCATATCAGCTTGGCGCTGCGCTTCCTCTTGCTTACGTGCCTCTTCAGCTTTTCTTTGTTCCTCGGCTACACGTTGTCTCTCTTCTTCAGCTTTACGCTGTGCTTCTGCAGCACGTTGTTTTTCAGCCTCAGTATTGCGCTGTGCTTCTACTTGTCTCTCAGCTTCTACAGCACTATTATTATTCTGACTAGGAGCTGGGCTCGTTGCGCCACTACTAGAAGCTGGTTTATTGTGATAATGATATTCCCCGTACTGTAATCCCCACTTCTCACAATTTGTACGACACGTATGTCCGCCATTAGCATCTGTACGCCCTGGATGCGCATAAGCTGAAATTGGAGCTACCAATAACGCTATACTCGTTGTTAAAAGAAGTTTCTTCACCTGTTGTCTCACTCTTGTTCCTCCCAAAATATAGAATTATAAATTTATTATACATAAATAGAAGAATAATTAAATACAAACCGAAATATTCTATTATTTCTCAACATTAGTAAAAAAGAAGGGGAACTCTTTAAAGAGTTCCCCTTCTTTTTTACTTCTTCGCCTTCGTTCCTACTAAATCACCAGCAACAACATAACGCTTAGAATTGTCCTTTACAGATACACATGTAATAAGCGTTATCTCATCTTTCCCATGATCCTCTACAACTTCCCACTTATCAGGAGTCACTTCAGATACACCAGTAACCGCATACTCATATTCATTTTCATTGTCATACAAATAAATTTTATCGCCTTTTTTCAAAGAAGCTATATCACTAAATAAAACACCTTTTTTAGACATATTATGTCCTGCTAATGCGTAATTTCCTTTTCCCATAACTTGATTCTCTTTTACTGTCGCTGCACCTGATAATAAGTTTTTTTCAGTAGAAGCTTTTAAAACAGGCAGTTCTACTGAAACACTTGGAATCGAAATACGACCAATTACTTGTTTCTTATCTAATGATGCATTCGCTACTTCCGCCAAGTCTGGTTGATTAATTTTGGAAGCATCTACAAATTCCGTCTCATGCTTTTCATAATCCATCTTTTGAACAGCCTGCACATTTTCAGTCTGTTTCTTTTCAGCCTGATATCCATCATAAAATGGCTTTCCAATTAACACGCCACCTACAACAAATAGCAGAATTGCTACTATACTATAAATTCTTTGCTTATTCATACACAGTTCCTTTCCCTTACAAAATCTTACTCTATATAAAATGATAAAATAATATCGCTATATGTACAAGTATTAGCTTAAAAAGAAACCTTCTTGCCGGTGCAAGAAGGTTTCTTTTTAAGCTAATTTATTTCTGTATAGTGATACGTGAAATACTGTCATTTGAATAAAGAAAATAGAAAATAGAATATATAATGGGTATCCAGGAAGATATTCATTAATAATAGGCGAAAAAGTTAAAAATCCAACTGCACAAGGTAACACAAACCATAACGATACAAATGTTGTTCTACAAGCTTTATCCGTAATCGCTTTTTCACGTTCATCTTCTAGTGGAAATAATAATGGATACATCCAAAAAGATAAATTCTTATATTTTTTCTTTTGAATTCTATAAAAAATTGTAACTATAATTGCTCCAATAAATAATAAAATGAATGGTACTCCATTAAACCATACTTCAAACGGGAATTTCTCGTTTTTAATTATATCTGCTAACTCTGTAATAACACTATAAAATTCAACAAATGTCCAACATGCTAGTGCAGTATAGAGTACATTTATAATATAAGAAAAAACAATTCTATTCATCCTTTTCCCCCTCCTTATTTAAAACAAACACATCTTCCATCTTTAACTGAAACACATCACAAATCGTAAGTGCCAATAACAACGAAGGAACGTAATCCCCTTTTTCAATTGCTGCAATTGTTTGTCTCGTTACTCCAACCTTTTCTGCTAATACGCTTTGCGTAAAGTTAAAACGAGCTCTTAATTCTTTTACTCTGTTTAAAATGGTCAAATTTACCACCTCTCACCATTATTGTATGCTATCCTTAACAAAATGTAAACTCAACTTAACATTATTATTATAAAAAAATCCAACTCTACGTATTGTAAAGTTGGATTACGTGTTAGTTTAAAATTGTAACTTTAACTGTTCTTCTGCCCCAACTACTTGATGAACCTTTATCTGGCATTAAAACATCAATTCTATGCCCCTTAATAGCTCCACCAGTATCGGCTGCAATTGCTACTCCATAACCTTCAACATTTACAGTCTTACCTAATGGAATAACATTTGGATCTACAGCAATTAATTTCATTCCTGGGTTTGCAGTTAAGTTATAGTGTCCCCATGCAGAAAATACTTGTTGACCTGGTGCATAACCATTTTCCGCTGGATCAGCTGTATAAGCTGTAGCTTCTACATAAATTTCTTTCCCACCAGCAGTTGGCTTAGAAGGTGGTTCAGGTTGTGCAGGTTTGGTAGGTTCTACCTTCGAATTATTATTAGCAACTGGTTCAGCTGGTTTATTAGCTTTTTCTTGTTTTTGCTTTTCAGCAATTTCTGCTTGTGCTTTCGCTAAAGCTTCTTGCTCTGCTTTTGCAGCCGCTTCTGCTTTTGCACGCTCTTCCGCTGCGATTCTTGCTGCTTCTTGCTCACGAGCAATTGTTTCTTGTACTGCCTTCATATTTGATTCAATTTTAGCTTTCTCTTCCGCTGCTAAATTAAGTTGGCTTGCAACTTCATTATATTTAGCTTGAACTGTTTGCAAGTTATCTTGACGTTTTTTCAGGTTATCTTGCAGTTCAGCTTGCGCTTTTGCTAATTTTTGTTTGTCTACTACTAAAGATGCTTCTTTTTCGTCAATTGTTTTCTTATCTTCTTCAATTTGACGAAGATCTTGTTCTTGTAGACGTAAAATTTCTTTATCAGCTTCTAGAATAGTAGAAACTGCGTTCATACGTTGTAAGAAGTCTGCAAAGTTTTTTGACTCTACTACAACTTCTACTACTAAACTTGTATTTGAACTGTTCTGAACAGAAACCATACGTTTTCTCATAATATCTTTACGAGCAAGGACTTTATCCTCTAAAACGATAATTTCTTCCTTTTTTTGTTCAATCTGCTTATGTGTTTCATCAATTTTACGTTGAATAGCAGCTTGATCCTCTTTATTTTTTGCAATTGTATTATTTAAATTATGTAGTTCGTTTTCGATACCTTTAATTTCTTTACTAACAGCTTGCTTCTCTTGCTCTTTCTTTTGCATTTCTGCATCGTTTTGTTGCAATTGCTGTTGCATGTTGTTAAGTTTCTCGTCGTTTGACTCTGCTTTAACAGCGACTGTACTAGAAAGACCGATAATTCCTGCTAATACTAGACAGCTGATTCGCTTAAAATAGTTCATAATCCGACTCCCTTCTTATACAGTTATACATGATTTATTTTACAGTTTGTTTACAAAACGATTAAATACAGTTTATTTTTCGTGACGAAAAAAAGAGAATTATGAATAAAATGTAATAGATTCTTAAATATTTAACAATTCCTATATTTAAAAAATACAAAAGATGCTAAAATCCAAATATAGAGAAAATATAACTTTCGAAGGCGGTTGAAATAAATACATGTTTACTCAAAAAAAATCACTCCAACATACAATTGCTCAATTAGAAGTGCGTATACAAGAATTAGAAGCAGAATTAAAACAAAAAGATATTGAAAAGCAAGAGACTATTTCTACTATCCACGATCGTGTACAAAGCGTTGTACAAGAGCATCAACTTGTAAATAACCAACACAATACACTTCAAAATTTAGTTCAACAGTTAAGTTCATGTTTCGAAAATGTTTCAACACGTACGACACATTCCAATGAGTTAAATAATGAAATGTTACAAAAGGAACAAAGCTTAATTCAGTCTATTGCAGAAATTATTGACTGCTCTAATGAAGGAAAAGAATCCGTTCACCGCTTACTTATTGTAATTAATAAATTAGGTGAACAATCTCAACGCACGTCTAATAGTATGAATCATCTAAGCGAACGCTCAAAGGAAATCGAGCAAATTGTAGAAGTCATTCAAAACATTGCAGCACAAACAAATTTACTTGCATTAAATGCGAGTATTGAAGCCGCGCGTGCTGGAGAGCACGGTAAAGGATTCGCTGTCGTTGCCAATGAAGTAAGAAAACTAGCGGAAAGTACAGCAGAAAGTACAAAAAACATCGGCAACTTAACGAAAAAAATTCAAGAAGAAATTGAAAAAGCATATGATAACACAAAAGATAATTTACATTTAGTCGATGAAGGTGTAGAAATGAGCGCCGATACAAATGCTAGAATTGAAAATATTTTAGTTATGATTCAAACGTTACAAAATGGTGCTACAAATGTTATTAAGGCTATCGAAAACCAAAAGTCTTGTAATGATGACATATTACGAGAATTTGCTAATACACAACAAATGTTCCAAAAATTAAATACTACTATTATGAATCATATTCATGATGCTGAAAAAGTCGATGTTCAATTGTCTAAAAGTCTTCAAGGAACAGTGACTTCTTAATTAAAAATAAAAATCCCTTATACTGCTATAAGGGATTTTTATTTTATTTCGAATATTTATTTCTTTTCAATATTCATCCATATCTTTGTTATAATGGAAAAGTTGTTTCTTTCAACTAATAAACAAGGAGGTTATTATGGAACAATTTTACTACGTTTTAAAATATTTAATTCTCGGTCTGTTCCAAGGATTAACAGAACCAATTCCGATTTCTTCAAGTGGTCATCTCGTTTTAGCACAACATTTGCTAGGACTAAAAATAGAAGGGTTTAGCTTCGAACTACTTGTTAATTCAGCTTCATTATTAGCTGTATTACTTATTTATAGAAATGATTTAATTCGTCTAACAAAGAATGGTCTCTCTTATATATTTACAAGAGCAGAAGACGCAAAATCAGATTTCTTCTTTATTATTTATCTTGTTATTGCAACCATTCCAGCAGGTGTTATTGGTGTTTTATTTAAAGATTACATCGATCAGTACTTAAAAGGTGTGAAGATGGTTGGGGTTTCCCTTCTTATTACTGCTGTCGGCCTTTGGATTATTAGAAATTTACGCGGTCGTAAAAATGATGGCGACCTTTCTATGAAAGATGCAATCATCGTCGGATTAGCACAAGCTTGTGCACTGATTCCCGGAATAAGCCGATCTGGTGCCACAATCGTAGCAGCAATGTTACTTGGTATGAAGCAAGAAACAGCTCTTCGCTTCTCATTCTTACTATACATTCCTGTTAGCTTAGGTGGCTTATTGTTAAGCATTACAGACATTGCAAATGATCCAAATCTAGACACATTATTCGTACCATATGTCGTTGCATTCATCGCAACATTTATCATGACGTATATTTCACTAAAATGGTTTATGAACATTATGGCAAAAGGAAATTTAAAATATTTCTCTTTCTATTGTATTATCGTAGGTGTACTTACTCTTATTTTCTTATAAAGTAAAACTTACAAATTAAAAGCGAGTCATCTAGTGTAATAGAATGACTCGCTTTTTTATACCTTTATTAAGTTAAAACCTATTATTTACTTATAATTTTCAGAATAGTATAATATTTATTGAGTTCACTATTACAGTAATTCTATCTTTCCTACTATTATCGTAAAAGAGGTGTTTATATGTTTATAGTTACTAAACTCATTCACATTAAGTACGAATATGAAAATGAGCTACTTTATGGGCTTAAACAATATTATCCTTCCCCCGGAACGAACGGTTGTATTAACATAGAGTTTTCACCTGTTCATCGTACAAATGATAAGGCAGAGTATATGATTCGTATGTTATGGAAAACACAACAAGATTACCATACATGGCTTTCTCAAAAAGAAGGCAATGAAACTTTGAAGCACAAAATACAAGGCTATATCCTTTCTTCCAAATCAAATGCTACCTATGTGCATTAACCCTTCTCTTTTTATTCCTTACGAGGGACAAAATGATAAAGTGAAACTTTAATCAGCCCTCATCAATTGGGCTGTTCACAAATAACGAGATAAGGACCTCTTACTTTTCATACTGTAAGAGGGCTTCTCTTATGCATACACTTTCTTCTCTTGACAATACAAACGAATAACATGTTTATTTTCTTGAAATACATCATGCGTCAGCCGAATAATAATAAAGTTTCGTTTTGTTTGATCATCATGAACAAAAATCTGTTCTCCCTCCTGAAAACGCCATGCACTTTCAAAAGTCGTAATATGATCCCCACTTACAGAAAAAAGTTCATATCGCATCTCTTGTACCCTCTCTCAACTTATATAATCATAATATCCTTATATTAGATTTATTATAACTTAATTCCTGTAAAATTAGTAATTATTTCTATTTCGAAATATTTTAACTTTGTATTTAAATATTTTTAGCGCTATAATGATAAACGAATTTTTATTGAAAGGAGTTTTACTTTGACTGCATATTTATTTCCTGTGAAAACAGCATTTATTTTATTTCCCTTTTTAGCAATGTTTCTTTTAATCCCTTTTTTAATATTTAATTATCGAAAATACGGTTATTTAAATAAATGGCGCTCATTTATTTTATACTCATTATTACTTTACTTATTAAATGCCTATTTTCTTGTTATTTTGCCGTTGCCACAAACGTTTGATACTTGTAGCCTACAACCGGCTAATACACAACACATGCAACTCGCACCATTTTATTTCATACAAGAGATTAGTAGTCATACATCGGCAGTTTTAACGAAACCAGCTACTTATTTCTACTTATTAAAAGAGTCTGCGTTTTTACAAGTTGCCTTTAACGTTCTATTAACTGTTCCATTCGGTATTTACTTACGTTATTATTTCCGACGTAGTTTCTTACAAACAATTTGCATTTCCTTTTTCCTTTCACTATTTTTTGAGCTAACACAAGTGACTGGATTATACGGTATATACAATTGTGCATACCGATTATTTGATATCGATGATTTGTTTTTAAATACATTAGGTGGCGTAATTGGTTTTATCATTGCACCAATATTTACGTACTTCCTTCCGAAGACAAACGAGTTAGATAGTCATATTGATTTGGAAACGAAACCAGTCGGATTCATTCGTCGCCTTATCGCGATGCAAATTGATTGGATTTTCTTATCTATCGTCGTACCTGTCGTTAAAAACAAAGGAAATTCTTTCTTCGTTTCTAATATGCAATCTTACACCAATATGTATGAACTCATTTTCATTACGTGTTCAATCCTTATTTACTTTATTATTATTCCATACTTTACTAACGGAAAAACAATTGGGAAAGCATTGCTTCGCATTCACGTGAAAGGAAAATCAAATCGTATTACATTAAAAGAACTATTTATTCGTTACGGTATATTTTATTTTGCATTAGGTGGAATCAATTATATTCTTTCTAGTAGCTCTATTTTAAATCACACAGAGCCTTTAGTATTACTCGTTACATTATTATTCCTATTCATCATTAACGGCCTATTTATTATTCATGTTTTACTGCATGTATTTAGCCGTGATAAACTACTATTTTATGAACATATTAGTCATACAAGAAATGCAATTACACTAAAAAAAGGTGACAAATAATTATTTGTCACCTTTTTCATATACATAATGTGAAACTTTAATTAGCCCTCACCTAACTTCTTTGCTTCCACTGAATTTTGAGGTAGGGGTCTTACTGCCTGACAAATAGCGGGATAAATAACTTCTCCGCATAAGGATTAAAAAACATTCCAAGTTCATCTAGAGATTTCCTCACCTGTAAAAACGAATGAAACTCTGGATATATATATTGTAATTGTTCATACGATAATGTATGCATTTTCCCCCAATGTGGACGCCCTTCATACTTCAGAAAAATCTTTTCCACTTCGCCAAAGTAAGCAGCATATTTCATACCTTTATACATATGAACAGCGATATATGCTGAATCTCTTCCATAGGCCGGACTAAGCCATATATCATCCCCTTTCACATAGCGGCATTCGATTGGGAAGTGCACCTTATACTTTTTCTTTTCAATAAGATTTGAGATTTCTTCTACAACCGTCCTCATATACTTTGAAGGAATGCTATACTCCATTTCATAAAATGGCACCGTACGTGATGTAGCAAATACTTCATAGCTCGGGCCAATTATTTTTGTGTTTGGTACAGCTTTAGCTGATAACCGACTCACGCCTTTACTTATAGAAGGAAACCATTTACATCCTTTAGATAGTAAAGAGAACATCCTATTTTCAAGTAACTCCACCTTTAGTTTATGCCATTTCAAATCACTGCCTTTATTCGTTGTTTCGTTCGTAAGTTTCACTTGTACTTCATCAGAATAAGGAAAAACGAAAAATTCAAAATGACGATGCTTCTTATATTCTTCTAGTTTGTTCATTACAGTGGATAATGACTGTTTTTCACTTTCATAAACGAGTGAATACGCTGGAATAACCTTCAATTTTATCTTTACAATGATACCTAACATTCCAAGTGACAACTGAAACGCTCTCCAATATTCTACGTTCTCAGCTTCCGAACAAACTATACTCTCACCATTAGATAGAACTGCCGTAATCTCTATAACTTGTGTTGATAAACTCCCAAAGGTAATACCCGTTCCATGAGTCCCCGTACTAATCGCTCCTGCAATAGATTGCGAATCAATATCCCCTAAATTTTCTTGCGCATAACCTTTTTCCTCAAGTAACTTCCCTAAATCATATAACTTTGTTCCTGCCCATACTTCAGCAACCATCTTCTCTGCATCAATATTCACAATACCCTTCAATTCATCTAAAGAAACTAAAACTTCTTCCGTTTGCACAAGGGGGGTAAACGAGTGTCCTGAACCGACAACACGAATTTTCTTTCCCTTTTTTCGCGCAAGCCCCACAACTTCTACTACATCTTGTATACTTTCTGGATACATCGTATAATGCGGCGTTCCTTCTACATTCCCTGTCCAATTTCTCCACTTTTGTCCCTTTATAGAAAGCATTGGCCATCCCCCCGATATGTTGAATACTCCCCGACAATCTCTCCTTTTTTAACACGATATAAAAAAGGAAAGCGTTCACATAATTCACCAGCCTTACTATGACGAAACAAAATGGTCTCTCCTATATCCACTCGTTCCTCGCCGTTATAAAAAATTGGCGTTTGTACCTCGCCAGCACCTTCTAAAGCTAATAATTTTGCACCCTTCGGTCTCCAAACTTCAGGCTCTTTATCTTTTCCAACTGCTCCTGAAGCAATATATCCACCACCTAGGCAAGTGTAAATAAACGGGACTGGTTTACGCACAACTGGTAAGGCAAATCCGACCGCTGGATGAAATTTCACCTCTTTATAATAATCAAACAGCTTCGGAGAATAAAAAGCAGAACCTATTGTAATCTCTGAAACTGAATTATCTTTCTCGGTTGTTTTTATGCTTCCTGTTCCGCCTCCATTTACAAACCTTAGCTCAATACCAATGTTTTGTATTGCTTTTACAATATGTTCTCTTCTTTCTTTAACTTCTAGCACTGATTTCTGCTTTAAATACGAAATCACTTTACTTTTCAACCATTGATTCGGTATATAATCGCCCACCCCGGCAATTTGAGCTTCATATCCCATTACACCATCTAACATTAAATATGATGACCTTCTCACCTTTTCTACTACTTTCAACGCATCCTGCACATTTTTTACTGGGGACCTTTGTACACCAAAATGAAATTGAAAGAAGCGACTACTCATATCAATATCCAAACAAACACGAAAACATCCTTTAGATTGCTCAGCAATGTTTTCTAAATACACAATATGCTCTTCACAATCCACCATACAAGTTATAATGAAACCTTTCTTTGTTAACAAACTAATTTCATACAGAGCTCTTTCATCGTAAGCAGGATATCCAAGCAATAAATCATTAAATCCTTGTTCTATTAAAAATAAAATCTCTCTAGGTGAAAAGCACATAATACCTTGAAATCGATCATTTGCAGCTAGTATCTTTTGCATAATCGGAACAGAGCGTAACGATTTACTCGCTATACGAATCTTTTTATTTCCACTTAACTCTATAATTGATTGAATATTTCTATCTAAAGCCACTTCATCCAAAAATGCACACGGTAATGGAACTTCTTTAAAAATTCCTCGATCCACATTTTTCTCTCCTCTTCTCAATATGTCTTATACATATTGGAAAGAAAGTGTGATTTTCCTGTTTGCAAATAAAAAAAGTTTCTTCTTTACGAAGAAACTTTTTGAAACTACTTCATAGAAATAGTCGCCTCTACTGGATAATGATCAGAGTAATCATTATACGTATATTTTTGGAACCATGATGTAACAGTCCATTGTGGAGATTGCGGCTGTAACACCTTATTCTCTATATACGATGGGTTCGCATGGTCTTTACTTGCAATAATATAATCTAAATACTCAGCAGGACTATCAGGGAAATTATATTTTGCAATACTGTTTGTCGTTGCGTCCCAAGTCGCTGTATGTCCAGTATAAGATGGTACAGAAGCGTTCAATGTTTTAAACATAGATGCATACTCTGAGTCATTCTTGTTCTCTGCATTTATTTTATTTACGTTCATATCACCACCAATTAACACATACTCATTATTTGGTATATTTTTATTTTTAATAAAGTCTTGAATTTCTTTTAATTGGTCTGTACGTACAGATGCAGGTGAAGTTTTTCCGCACATACTATCTTCCGCTTGCAAATGCGTACCAATTACATGAACAAAGCGATCATTTTTCTTAATTTTCGTGTATACAAATCCTTTATTCGATAAATTATCTGGCCCGCATCCTTTTGCAAATACATATTGAATCTTTTCAGCGATTGGCCATTTGCTCACAATCGCAACGCCACCATCTTCAGGAGTTGAAGATGAATAGTTTCCTAACGTTTTATCCCATTCACTTCCACTACTACGACCTAATACTGCTGTTTGATTTGGATATTCTTTCTTCAAATTCCCTAATAAACGATCTGATGCGCTATTATCAAACACTTCATTTAATATAACTACGTCTTGATTCTTTATATAATCTGCCGCCCCGATTAAATCAGCACGCTCAGTTTGTCCCCAGTTCGGATATAAGTTTGTTGATAGCATATATACATTATGCGTCATCACTTTTAATGTATCGTTTTGATTTGTAGACGCTTCTGCTTGAGCTGACGTTCCGCTATATAAAGCTCCTAGACCAACACCTAAGCTAAGTACACCTTTTAGCAATTTACCTTTCACGTTTCATACCTCCATGTATTGTATAGTGATAAAAAGGCCAAATACTCTATTCTGAGATTTGACCTTTTTTAAATACTTAACGATTTCCGTACGTATCAAACCAAAGCTGAATATATCCAGCAGTAACACGTTGTGCATCCATTAAACGCTTACCTGTCATTGGTGTAACTTCAGCGCGCCATTTATCTGCATATTCTTGTGATACAGCAGCTCTCACGAACCAATCTTTCGTATTATCATTTACAATGCCAGCGTAATCTTGTTTCGCAACTACTGCCGCTCCATGAATCCAATCTTCTGGATTCGTACCTTTCCAGTTCCAATATCCATTTCCATCCGTTACTTTATAGTTATCTTTTATCGTATCTACAAAGTTTTCATATTTAGAATGGAACCCTTGTGGATACGAAAGGTTCGTAAAGTTTGCTGCATGCATCGGTTGGTTTACATCCCCTAGATAATGAAGAGATAATCCTAAATAGAAGAATGCTTGTTTCATATCTTTATTTTTGTAAGACTCACCAGCTAATTTAAAATACTTAGCTCCAGTTTCCTTTGCCTGCTTTGCATACGGAATATAAGTTTTCCCATTGTCAGGGTCATAGAAATGTGAAGCAAATGTGCTATTATCATAATAAGGATTTTCATAGTCAGCAGCATAAATACCGTTCTCTAACTCCGTACGCCATTCATTTAATAGTGCAACTCGATCTTGTTTTACAAGTGTTGTATTACGAGACATAATATCAATTGCACGGTTTACAATCCATAAATGAGAATTCACGCCTTCTTTATGTTTATCTTCAGCAGACCAGCGCGGAATAACTCCAAATCTCTGTCCCCCATCATTTTCATGAGCAAATGCAACACTTTGTAATGGAGCAACTAATGTAATAGCTGCCGCTAAAGCAAGTACTTTCTTTTTCATATAAAATCCTCCATTTTATAATTGAATTATTGTAAACATTTTGTTAGGATCCTATGATGTCGTCCGGTTAACCTATGACTAGAATATCCCACCTTTCACGAAATTTCTATCAATAAATTAAAATATGCAAATGTTCATATCATTATAACTTTATACACAGTGAATATAATGAATGAATACACTTTCATTTTAATAAACTATTATTAAGGCTTGTCTAAACTAATGTAAAAAAAGAGTAAAGCATCTGAACGCTTTACTCTTTTTTTCTATTCGATAATATACTTGGCAATTGTACATTAACTGCTAACTTATGAATAAATCCAAACACTAATCCAATCCCAATAAATATGTATAAGATTGTAAATATCTTTCCGAAATCAGTTTGCGGACTAAAATTCCCATCACCGACAGTCGTCAACGTGACCACACTAAAATATAAAGCGTCAATAGGACGTAATTCTTCAACTGTACTATAAAAAATCGTACCCGATATTAAAGTCAAAATTGTTAATACGAATAATACTTGAAATTCTTTATCTTTCCACGCTCGTAAACAGGCTCTTAACATTCGCTTTAAAGTTAACAAAAATGAAAGCATTAGATTCTCCCTTCCAAACAAAAATACATTTAGTCAAAGGAAAGTCTATCACCTTTCAGTATAGAAAAAAAGTAGCCCTCTTCTATTTCTAGAAAAGGGCTACTCTATTCGATTCTATCTTATTTAGGTGAAACAAGAATTTTCACTTGTGTTTTATCTTTTACAAGTGCTTCAAATCCTTCTTCAACAACTTGATCGACTGTAATTTTTTTCGTAATTAATTTCTCTGCTTGAATTTGACCAGAGCTAATTAATTTAATAACAGCTGGGAAGATGTGACGGTATCCTAAAATACCAATAACTTCTTTTTCTTTTAATACTAAGTTATTTGGAGTAATTGTTGCGTCTTTTTCCCATACGCTAACAATTACAGTTTGTCCTTCGAAGCTTGTACTTTCAATCGCTTGTCGTAGTACAACTTCAACACCTGTTACTTCAAAGCTAACATTTACACCTAAACCATTTGTTAAGTTACGAATTTCAGCTAACACATCTTGAGTTGCTGGATTTAATACATAATCCGCACCTGCTAATTTCGCTAACTCTTGACGTTCTTTAGAAAGTTCAACTGCAATAACAGGAGTCGCTCCTGCTGCTTTAGCTGCTTGGATAACAAGAAGTCCAATTGGACCGCAACCAAATACTGCTACAGCTTCCCCTTCTTTTAATTTACTTTGACGTACTGCATGAACTGCTACTGCTGCTGGTTCTACAAGCGCACCTTGTTCATACGTCATTTCATCTGGAATGTGATGAACCATATCTTCTGGTACTACTGTATATTCAGAGAAACCGCCGCCTTCTCCGCCAAGACCGTGGAAAACAAGTTGTTCACAAACATTGTAATGTCCATGTTTACAAGCTTCACATTTACCACAAGAATAAATTGGTTCTACAACAACGCGGTCTCCCACTTTATGAGATGTAACTCCTTCACCAATCTCTATTACCTCACCACTAAACTCATGACCTAAAATAACAGGTGCTTTCACATGTGTTAATGGATGTTCTTCTGTTGGAATAAAAATAGGCCCTGCTAAATATTCATGCAAGTCTGTCCCACAAATACCACACCATTTAACTTTGATTTTCACTGTTCCTGGTTTTACTGTTGGTTCTGGTACTTCTTCTACTCGTACATCACGTTGATTATGCCAAAGTAGTGCTTTCATTTTATACATCCCTCTCTATGTATATACTTAACCTGGTGAAGTTTACAATTCTATTATAATACTTATATCCATATATTTCAAAAAAAACAATCACATCCTTACTAATTTTTTACAAATAACGTTCAATATTTTGTCACTTTGTACTTTTTTCCACATCTGTTAATTCAATTTCATTGCAGGTGAAATTAGCATTGTGCCATAATAGCATAGGAGAGGTGAATATCGCTTGAAATATTTTATTTACTTTATCGTTATCGTGGCTTTTTTAGATACATTTTCACAATTACCTATTATGAGTACTTTCGCTCAAAGCCTTGGAGGAACCCCTCTTATTATCGGGCTAGTTGTCGGTATGTACTCATTCGCTAATATGATCGGTAATATTATTGCTGGAGCAGCTGTCGATAAATTT
This sequence comes from Bacillus sp. ISO11, assembly GCF_003458115.1. NCBI lineage: Bacteria > Bacillati > Bacillota > Bacilli > Caryophanales > Bacillaceae > Bacillus > Bacillus sp. ISO11. The sequence continues at coordinate 51,689 of NZ_QXCO01000014.1, forward strand.
GGTGCAAAAAAAATCCTTTATATAAGCATGGGAATTACGAGTTTCATAGTCTTGTTATACACCGTTGTTCAAAGTGGTGAACAACTATTAGTTGTTCGCTTTATGCATGGATTTAGTGATGGCTTTTTAATTCCTGCTGCCTTTACATTTTTATCAAAACAAACAAATGCAAAAAGACAAGGAAAAGCAATGGCTCTATCTGGTGCTGCTGTTGGAACAGCCGCAATCGTAGGACCGGCTTTCAGCGGTATTATGAAAGCAACAGCTGGCGTAGAATGGGTCTTCATTACTATTTCTATTTTAATGGCTCTTGGTACGATCGTATCTCTATTCTTCTTACCAAATAACGTATCAAGAAAAGATACATCAAGAACGCAAATGATGAACAAAGAAGATATGGTTGAACTTTTAAAATCAGAACCGTTATTACAAGCATATATTGGTGCTTTCACATTAATGTTTTCACAAGGAATTGTCACTTATATGTTACCAGTAAAAGTTGAGGCATTAGCGCTTAAAGCATCCACAACAGGCATGATGTTAAGTGTATTTGGTATAACTGCTATCCTCTTCTTCTTGCTTCCAACAAATCGTATTTACGATCGATTTAATCGTTCGAAACTAATGCTAATCGGAATTGCAGTTATGGCATTCGCATTATCTTTACTCGGATTATTTGCTACAAAAGGTATGCTCTTTATCGTAATGATAATTTATGGAATTGGATTCGCAATCCTCTTCCCGTCTATTAACGCTTTACTCGTTGAAAATACTACAGACGATAATCGCGGAAAGGCATTCGGATTATTTTATGCCTTCTTCTCATTAGGAGTTGTTGCTGGCTCCTTTACAGTCGGCGCAATCGGAGCATCACCTAGCATCAGCTTCATTATCGGGACAGCATTTTTATTAACATTTGCTGGGATGATTTATGTAAGAAGCAAAGTAAAAAAGACAATGATGGGATAATCCATCGTTGTCTTTTTTAAAATGCATATTGATATAATCCGTAATATAATGGAAGCGTTGGAATAATTCCAATTACTTTAAATATAAAAGGTAACGGCTCATCTCGCTCTTCATATAAACGAAAAACAAAAACTGCAGTTAAAGTCCAAATGACGCTAAACAAGAAGATACATTTCCAAACAATTGAGGTTAATATTTGTATATCAAATACAAAACCAAAGAGCCCTATCCACGTAATAATAGAAACTACAAAGTCAAACTTTTGAATTGGTGTTTGAAACATGCCCCTTACTAACGAAATAATAGCTAACATTGCTACAATAACTAAATATATTTTCCAAAGCATTATGATAATCTCCTATTCAATTCAACTTTTAACTTTCAATAAGCCGTATTTAATAAACAATATAGCATTATATTTTTCATAGAAATAATACAATGGATAACAAAATAAGAAGAAAATAAGTACAGTTGGTACATCATCTATAATAGAAAAATATTTTACTAGTAATTCCTTAATACTCTCTCCAATTATAATAAACAGTGGAATGATACAAATTGCTGCTAATATTAAGCACGGTGTGATTCTCATTTCTTTTAACCTCACCTTGCAGTGTGGACATCTGAATGAAAAAGGATGCGGGAGATCAATAATATGTTGCGCAGTAATCTCTCCTTCACACTGTGGACATTCAATTATTTCTTTCATTTAACTCAACTCCTTTCTATCTACAAAAAGAACACTATCCAATAGCGCTCTTTTACTGCCGAATATATTACTTTTGTGTATAACCAAATAACAATGTAAATAAATTGAGCCGTAAAGGCAATAATACATCTCTTCTTTTAAACAGAAAGTTTATAAATACTGACGATACTTCGACAATTTCCTCGGAAATATTTCCTTTCCCCACATAATTTGATACACTACACATGAATAAAAACTTGTATTACATAAACTAAAATAATAACTTACTGTACAAATTAAAAAGCACACTCTTCATATGAAGAATGTGCTTTTATGTTATTAACGTTTAATCCAAACAGCACCTGCCGATTTATCTTCTGCCTGTCCAACAACTTGGAATTTAAGTCCAAGGTTTGGAACTTTTCTTCCTGCGTCTGCAATTTGCTTGTTACTATATACTTTTGAATCATCAAAAGTTGTAACACCTTGTAATCCAGAATAGTTAAACTGACCACGTGTTAATGAATTTACACTCCATGCTGGTGTTTTATCAAATGAAAATGCAGCATCTGCAATTTGCATGCCCGTATTACCGTATGCTGGTTTCCCGTTTAAATTACCAACTAGCGCTTCTGGATGAGAGTCAACAACACCAAGGAATCCTTCACCTGGATGCATCCCAACCCAGTTATCTTTAAAGCTATCATCTGCATACCAAACGACAAGACCTGTATTGTACACTGGACCTTTTCCTGCTTTTAATCCATTATCTGATCCCGCATAGTTTCTCCATTCTAAATAGTAATAATGAGCTTTCTTCTCTGTCCCATCAGAAACAACAAAACCATTTAAATTCATTTTAGAATTTCCTTCTGCATCATCAGAAAATACAACTTGTCCATCAACAGTTACATTTACATTATCCATCGCAAAACCTTTATATGTTACAGCCGGATCTGTAATATAGTCGAATTGTAGTTTCACTTTTTTGCCTTTAAATTGACTTAAATCATATGATTTATCAATCCATTTCCCATCTGTTGTATCTTTATCTCCTTGGACTACTTTTTCTCCAAGTCTATCAATTAACGTCTTCGTTCCATCTTCTGTTACTGCATGTACTTCGACGAAATCGCACTCTGCTTCTAACTCATAATTTGCTTTATAATCGAATTTTGCATTTGTTCCCTTTGTTAAATCAAAGAATGGTGTCTCTAACGTTGTATGCATATCATCGCCTCTTGTACTATAATATGCATGCTTTCCAAACTCCGGTTTAATCGTTTCAACACTTTTACCTGGTAAGTTAACACGTACAACGCCTGGACGATTTGATTTCGTAACACTTTGATCAATATAGGTAGGAACTCCCACACCACTCTTAATTTTATCGTAATCTACTTCTAATATTTTTGCCCAGTTGCCACCCATATTCTTTTGTAAGAAGTCTTTATTTTGTGGTGAAAAACTAGTCGGCTCTGTTCCTGCGATTTTCCCTGTCCAACTACCTCCACTCATTAATGACCAAGCTTCGACTGGTGAACCATTTCCAGTATATTTCGTGTCATATTCATCTGGTAATCCAAGATCATGTCCAAATTCATGTGCAAACACACCTACAGCTCCATCTTCTGGTTCAATTGTGTAATCATGTGCTGCTACTTTACCACCAAAGTATTCTACCTTTGATTTCGTACCTTCAATCGCTACTGGATCTACTGCTAATTTTGAACGATGTGACCAGATCGCATCATCACCTAATTTACCGCCACCAGCTTCTTGACCAACACCAGCATGGATTACCATTAAATGATCAATTACACCGTCAGGTTCATTTTGATTTCCGTCCCTGTTTGTATCATATCTATCAAATTGATCAAACTGGGATAAATCTAGTCCTTTCTCAGCAGCTGCATGCAAAGCTTCTTTCACTAAATCACGTGCACCTTTCGGACCTTTATTATCGTGACCACTGCGACCATCAGCTCCATAATCAGATGCTTTTCCTGGAACAGTTAGCCACTCCGTTACATATCCATCTGTCGTATAACTACCACCAGACTGCTCTTCATAGTATTGTTTAAACGTTTTTACTTTTGAACCATCAAATAAAGTATACGGCTCATTACCGAACAACATCTTTTGATAATGTTCTCTACTAAAGTCTTTCGAATACATATAACCTGGTGTTTGATCAATATTATTATGTTTATAATCACTAAATTCAACGAGTAGCACTAATACTTTATCCGATCGAACAGATCCCTTATATGGAGCTTGCTTTGCTTTTGAAGTTGGAACTTGCCCATTCAATTGCTTTTTATTTGGTTCTAGCTTTTGCTCAAGGCTAACATTTTTTTCAGCCTTTTTTACATTTTCCTTTTCTTCCATCTTTTTCTCTTTTACTTTTTTTGTGAAATCAGACGTTTCTTGTGAGTGAGCATCTGGAAGAATTTCTTTATTCGCCTGATCTCCTTGTTTCTTTTCAATATATTGCTCAACAGCTTTTTTCGTCTCTTCTTTAGAAGATGCTGGATTAATTGTTCCTCTTTCTTTCAGTGCTTCCGCTAAACGATCTTCTTGAATTAAATTGTAATCAATTGGTGTTGTAGATACATTATCTTTCTCTTTTGCTGCCGTTTCTGCATATGCTAACGGAGCACTCATTACAGATGTACATCCAATAATTGCCGCAATTGCTAATGATGACAACACTTTAAATGGTGCTTTTCTTCTCATTCCATTTCTCCCCTTTTATAAAACTTAAAATTCAGATAAATTGGTGCATTTTTGTCGAAATCTCTGTTTACTACCCTCCCTATATAAAAAGACATAATTCTATAAACATTAAGCTTTTTGTTATAGAATCATGCCCTCCAGTTTTCTGGTCAGACCCTCTATCTTTTTATCCCTTGGTTCAATTAATAATCAGTGTGGGGATGAACAAATCCCCCACTGATTAAAGTTTCACTTTATGTCGAAATATGAAAAATAAAGAGTTATGTGATATATATTAAATATCTTATATAACAAATTTAAAAGACAATATGCAAAATTGCATGAAAATTCTTTTAAATAAAAAAGAATCCTAGTCAATTAAACTAGGATTCTTGCTTTTCTATTATTTCTCTTGTGTTTTTTCCCAATCAGCTAAGAATTTCTCAATTCCTTGATCTGTTAATGGGTGCTTCACTAATGAAGCAATTACGTTTGCTGGGATTGTTGCAATATGTGCACCGTTTAATGCTGCGTCAGTTACGTGAACACTGTGACGTACAGATGCTGCAATGATTTCTGTTTCGATGCCATGAATTGCAAAGATTTCTGCGATTTGACGAATTAAATCCATACCGTTATGACCGATATCGTCTAAGCGACCTAAGAATGGTGAAACGTATGTTGCACCAGCACGAGCTGCAAGTAATGCTTGAACTGCTGAGAACACTAATGTAACGTTTGTACGAATTCCTAAATCAGAGAACGCTTTTACTGCTTTTAAACCTTCTGTTGTCATTGGAACTTTTACTACAACGTTTGGAGCAATCTTCGCTAGTTCTTTTCCTTCTTCAATCATCTTATCAGCTTCTAAGCTAATTACTTCTGCACTTACAGGTCCTTCTACAACGTTGCAAATTTCACGAATGCGTTCGTGGAAGTCTACGCCTTCTTTTGCTACAAGTGATGGATTTGTCGTTACTCCAGCTAATACACCTAATTCATTTGCCTCTTTAATTTCGTTAACGTTTGCTGTATCAATAAAGAATTTCATTTGTTGTTCTTCCTTCCTAATTTTCATTTTATATTTATTTATTTTTCTTAATAAGCTCTAATTCAATCGGAATAGATTTGTCCACTTTTTTACCTTGTGTTATCTCTTTTGCTGTTTGCATCGCCTTCTCCCCGATTAATTCCGGTTTTTGAGCAACTGTTGCAGCCATACGCCCATCGTTAACCGCTTTCACTGCATCGTCTGTTGCATCAAATCCAACAACGACTACATCTGTTTTTCCAGCAGACTTCAATGCTTCAAGTGCACCTAATGCCATCTCATCGTTATGCGCAAACACGGCTTTAATATCACCATTTGCTTGCAAAATGTTTTCCATAACAGATAATCCTTTCGCTCTATCAAAATCAGCTGCTTGTTTTGCAACTACTTTTAAAGACTTATCGGCTACGTTATGGAATCCTTTCCCACGTTCACGAGCAGCGGAAGATCCAGGGATTCCTTCTAACTCAGCAACGTTTGCTCCTTCGCCAACTAATTCACGAATGTAATCACTAGCCATTTGACCACCTTCGATATTGTTAGAAGCAATGTGAGAAACAACCTTACCTGAATTCGCAACGCGGTCTACTGTAATAACAGGAACATTTGCTGCATTTGCCGCACTTACTGCTGAAGCAACAGCATCTGAATCGGTCGGATTAATAACAACTACATCGACACCCTTTTGAATTAAATCTTCAACATCGTTCGTTTGCTTTGCTGCATCATTTTGTGCATCAACAGCAATTAATTCGATGCCACTATCTTTCGCTTTCTTTTCTGCACCCTTTTTCAAAGTTACAAAAAATGGATTATTTAAAGTTGAAACAGAGAATCCAACTTTAATAGTTTTATTTCGACCTTTATCGCTAGAATCCTTTGCCCATTCTGGCGGTTCCATTGAACAACCAGCAGTAATGACCATAATACATGCAACGAGTATAAGTAACCATTTCTTCATGAACTGTCCCTCCATTACGCTTCTTTTCTGCGATCAATTAATACAGCTAGTAAGATTACAAGTCCTTTTACAACTTGTTGGAAGAAAGAAGATACACCTAATAAATTTAAACCGTTATTTAATACACCGATAATAAGTACACCGATGAATGTACCAACAATCCATCCTCTTCCCCCAGAAAGACTTGTTCCACCTAATACAACTGCTGCAATTGCATCTAATTCATAAGAAGTACCTGCAGTCGGCTGTGCAGAATCTAATCGTGATGTTAAGACAATACCTGCAAGCGCTGCCAAAATTCCGGAAAGACCGTAAATCATTACTTTAATTCTCGTAACATTAATACCTGATAGTGCTGCTGCTTCTTCATTTCCACCAATTGCAAATGTACGGCGACCAAATGTCGTTTTCTTCAAAATGAAGTACAGTACTGCGAAAGCGATCATCATTGTAACAGCTGGTACCGGAATACCAAGAAAATAACCGCGGCCAAACATTTGGAACATTAAATGATCACCAAGACCAGTGATCGGACGTCCGTCCATATAAACAAGCGTCAACCCACGAAAAATAGTCATTGTTGCCAAAGTTGCAATAAATGGAGCTACTTTTCCTTTCGCAATGATGATACCGTTTACAATTCCCATTACAAGACCTGCTAATAATCCAACTGCCATTGCAAGGAACGGATCCATGCCACTTGCCATCATTCCAGCAACAAGTGCACTTGATAATGCTAAAATAGAACCTACCGATAAGTCAATACCCCCTGTTAAAATTACAAAGGTCATTCCGAATGCAATAAGCGCATTAATCGATACTTGACGCAGTATATTAAATAAATTTGGAATTTCAATAAACGCTGGATTTAAAGCTGTAATTACGACGATAATTAATACTAAACCGATTAAAGAACCGAGTTGTTGTAATACATTCCCCTTCTTAGTCATCCTTACTCTCCCCCTGTAGCTAGTGCCATAATAGACTCTTGTGATGCCTCATCTTTCCCTAAAATTCCGCCTACTTTTCCTTCATGAATAACAAGAACACGATCACTCATCCCTAAAACTTCTGGAAGCTCAGATGATACCATAATAACGGCATCTCCTTGCTCCGTAAGCTTATTCATAATAGAGTAAATTTCTTTTTTCGCTCCAACATCAACACCCCTTGTTGGTTCATCTAAAATGAGTAACTGCGGATGAATGCCTAGCCATTTTGCGATTACAACCTTTTGCTGATTTCCACCAGAAAGAGATTTCACTGCCTGCTCTCCGCTAGATGCTTTCACATTAAGAAGTTTCATCATATCCGCCGTAAACTGTTGTTCTAGCTCGTTGCTTAGAACACTTCCCTTTGAAAGACTTTCTAAATTTGGTAAAGCTAAATTTTCTCGAATTGAAAAACCTAACACTAATCCTTCAGACTTTCTATCTTCTGTAATGAAAGCAATTCTTTGTCTAATTGCATCTATTGGACTATCAATCTTTACTTCTTGTCCATTTATAAAAATTTGTCCAGAGTCTAAAGGTTCATAACCAAATATCGCTTTCATAATATCAGTGCGACCAGCCCCCATCAAACCAGCTACACCAAGGATTTCACCTTTCCTCACTTGAAACGAAACATTTTCAAATTTCCCTTTCTTCGTTCCGTTACGCATTTCAAAAATGACATCACCAATTTGACTATTTCGCTCTGGGTAACGTTCACCAATGCTGCGCCCCACCATCATACTCACTACTTCATCAAATGATGTTTCTGGAATTAATCTCTTTCCGACGAATTCTCCATCACGCAAAATCGTAATAGCATCACATATTGAGAAAATCTCTTCCATACGATGCGAAATGTACACGAATGAAACACCTTCTTTACGTAACTTATTGATTACTGTAAAGAGCGTTTCGATTTCACGATCCGTCAGTGCCGCAGTAGGTTCATCCATAATAATAACGCTCGCGTTTGTCATTAATGCTTTCGCAATTTCGATAATTTGCTGTTGTCCAACCGATAATTCCTCTGCTAACATAGCGCCTCTTACATGCAACCCTAACTCCGCTAGTTGCTGCTGCGCAATCGCGTTCATTTGTCGAGTGCGTAAAATACCTGTTTTCCCATACATTAACTCTTTGCCGAGAAACATATTTTCAGCTACTGTTAAATTCGGCAATATGTTTAGTTCTTGATGTATAAATGCGATGCCGTACTCTTCAGCTTCTTTCGCATTTTTAAAGGTGCGCTCTTGCCCATCAATCGTGATTGTCCCACCATCTTTTTTGTATACACCTGTTAAAATCTTCATGAGCGTTGATTTACCCGCTCCATTTTCCCCCATCAATGCATGGACTTCTCCTGTTTCAATCATAAACTGTGCATTCTTCAAAACAGGATTTCCATTGAACGCCTTTGAAATGTTTTTCATTTCAATATGCATTCCCATCACTTCCCTTTATTAAAAAATCACGCCTGCATGTAAAATTACATTTGCATAAGGCGTAGCCTCGCCTGTACGAATAATCGCCTTCGCTTTCTTTGTATGCTCTTTAAATTGCTCATGAGATACATACTCAAATGCTGGCTCTATTAATTTCTGCTCTATTTCTTTATTTACTTCCGCATTATTTATAATAACTTCTTCTGCTAACGTCACTTTTTCGATTGCCATATCATCAGCTACCACTTGCAATACATCTAAAAAGCTAGGTTTTCCAATTTCAACAGCTAAATCAATTCTTTTTACTCCGCCAGGAATTGGTAAACCGCAATCAGCAATTACAATCGTATCCGTATGCCCAAGTAAAGCAAGGATTGATGCAATCTCACTGTTTAATACGCCGTGTTTCTTCATCCAACAATCACCTGCACTTCACGTACTTTATCTCTCGTTGGCATGCCGCCTTGCGCCCCAAGTTTCGTTACAGAAAGACCACCGGCAATATTCGCGAAACGAATTGCTTTTTGAAGTGTCTCTCCTTCAGAAAGTGCAACTGCTAACGCACCATTAAATGTATCACCAGCTCCAGTTGTATCCACTACATCAACAGCAATGCTAGGAACATGTACAATCTCCGTGCCATTATGGAAACGAACACCGTTAGAACCTTCTGTCATCAATAATTTATTGGGATACTTCGCCAATAAATCTTCAATTGGTGATGTAAAATCATCTAATACGATGCGGCACTCATGTTCATTTGGCGTAATATAAGTCGCTTTTTCTAAAATTTCTTCTGATAAAACTTGTGCTGGCGCTGGATTCAACATAACAGGAATATTATGTTCCTCACAAATAGCCAATACATATTTTACTGTTTCAAGTGGAATTTCTAGTTGAAGAACAACCATATCCGCTTTTACAAGAAGGTCTTTGGAGCGATCTACAACTGACTTATTTACAAGAGCATTCGCCCCTTGTACGACAACAATACTGTTATCTTCTTCTGCTAAAACGATATGAGCAATTCCTGTCGTTCTATCTGTAACCGGTACCACATAATCGATAAAAATGCGTTCGTTCTCTAGATTTTTTCTAACTACTGTTCCATAATCATCATTTCCTACCGCTCCAACCATTGCTACATTTGCTCCTAATCTAGCTGCAGCAACTGCTTGGTTTGCTCCTTTCCCTCCTGGAATTGTATGAAACGCTTCACCAATTACTGTTTCTCCTGCTTTCGGCCGTTTTTTTGAAACAGCCACTAAGTCCATTGAAATGCTCCCTACTACTGCAATATTTGGCATCTGTTTCATCTCCTTACTTCGTTGTATTTCGTTCTATAATTTCAATCGGCAAACGATAGTGTTTCTCTTTTAATGTATTTCCTTCCATTTGCTCTAACAACAACTCTGTTGCAATTTTCCCCATTTCATATATTGGTTGTGCAACTGTCGTAATAGATGGATACATCATTTCCGTTAAAGAAATGCCATCAAATCCGATAATTTGCAAATCATTTGGAATGACAATCCCCTTTTGAAGTGCAGCCTTTACAATACCGATCGCAATTAAATCATTCCCAGCAACAATACCATCAATATGCGGGTATTCTTCTAATAATTCCATCGCTACACGCTCACTATTTGCTGGATCAAACGTACTCTCTGCAATCATATACGAAAGATTATTTTGCGTAATAACGTCTACAAAACCTTCAAAGCGTTCATTTGCAGTACTCACATCACGTGGACCGCGAATATGTGCAATATGTTTACATCCTTTATCTAGTAACAACTTTGTCGCAGCCTGACTTCCTGCATAGTTATCTGCATATACAGTAGGAATACGCTCATTAAACATACGGTCAATCGCAACAACTGGAACAGATACATTCATGTAATTAACACTATTTTGTGGATTCGTTGCTACAATAAATCCATCTACATTATTTTGTCTAAGTACATCAATATATTGTTTCTCTTTTTCTAAACTTTCATCAGAGTTACAAAGGACAACTGTGTAACCTTGTTTATGTGCTACATCTTCTACGGCACGTGCAACTTCCGGAAAGAATGGATTCACGATATTTGGAACAACTAAGCCAATTAAACGAGACTTTTTATTATACAGTGAACGCGCTACTGTACTAGGCTTATAATCTAACATCTCAATTGCACGTTCTACCTTTTTTAATGTATCTTCGTGAACATATCCATTTTTATTTAGAACTCTGGAAACGGTCGCAACAGATACTCCCGCTAATTTCGCAACGTCTTTGATCGTACTCATTCTCTTTTCTCCTCATTTCATGTAACCGTTTACAGAAAATAATATAACGTATTTCTAAAAATACGTCAATCATTTCTCACTAAAAAGCTTTTAAGGTTATACTCAAAAAAGCACCGCCATAAGGCGATGCTTCTTCATTACGAGTATGATACAGTTTTTTCTTTTTCTTTTTCTTCTACAACAGGCTCTTTAGCATCTTTTTTACGATCTGATAATTTAATTTTTTGTAAGAAAATCGTAAAGATGGCACCTACTACGATAAATACTAATCCTGTTAAGAATACAGTATGAAGCGAGTCTACTAAAGAGTTTTTCAAAATAGGTACAATACTGTTAGCGAACGCTTCTGGCATTTGTTTTAATGCCTCTGGGCTAAATAGCATCGAATATAAACCTTGTGGATCTGTGTGAATCATATCTTTAAATTTCGTTACCATTTGTCCCGCTTCTTTCGGGAATGTATCTAATACAGGTACTAAATTCTTTGTTAATGTCGTACCTGAAGTGTTATTCATAATTGATCCTAAAATTGTAATACCAAATGTACCACCGATTTGTCGGAAGAACTGACTTGATGATGTTACAACACCAAGGTCTTTTTTCGGGAAGCTTTCTTGTAACGCTAATGTTAATGTCGGCATTACAAGACCCATTCCTAAACCGATAACCATCATATAAGAAGTAGCTGTAAGCTTCGTTGTGTGCATATCCATCGTTGTTAATAACCAGAAACCACCGGCCATAATAAGCATACCTGCGATAATTTGTGGTTTTACACCAACTTTTAATACAAGTTGCCCACCGATAATACTCATCACAATCATTGTAATCATCATTGGAGTCATAATTGTTCCTGATTCAGCAGCACTTACTCCTACAATACCTTGCATGAAGAATGGTACGAACATAATCGCGCCGAACATTCCAATACTCATAAAGAATCCAATCGCATTCAGTATTGTAAATGTGCGATTTTTAAAGAAATGCATTGGTAAAATTGGCTCTTCAGCTTTCGTTTCAACGATAACAAAGCTAACGATACCAATTACAGCTAGTGCAAATAAACCGATAATTTGCCAAGAATCCCATGCATAATCTTTTCCGCCAAACGTTAGCGCAAGTAATAAACTTACAACACCGAGAATCATCGTAAAGATTCCAGCGATATCAATTTTAATTGGTCCTGTTTGTTTATGCGATTTTAATCCCATTGCAATAAAGATTGTTGCTAAAATACCAACCGGTAAGTTAATGTAGAATACCCATCTCCAGTTCACTGCATCTACAATCCAACCACCAACTTGTGGTCCAATTACAGAAGCAAGGCCGTATAACGCACCAAAAATACCTTGCCATTTTGCACGTTCTTTTCCCGTGAACATATCTCCAATAATAATCATAGCCATTGGCATCATAATACCGCCACCAAGACCTTGAATACCACGGAAAATAATTAATTCTGTCATACCATTTGCCATGCCACATAACGCCGAACCAATCATGAAAATAACTAGCCCTGTTATATATACGTTACGACGACCAAGTAAATCCGCTAATTTACCTGCAATTGGTACAACTGTCGTTGATGTTAACATATAAGCTGTCGTTAACCATGTCATTAAACTTAATCCACCTAGGTCACCGACGATACGTGGCATTGCTGTACCAACAATTGTTCCATCTAATGCAGCAAATAGCATCGCGATAATTAAACCGATTAACAACAACTTTCTATTTTGATTTTCTTGTTGCTCCATGTAATCTCCTCAATTCCTCTTATTTATTCTCTTTTTTCTCTTGTGTCCCGCAAATAATGGTTTCTAACTTCTCAAAGAGACGTAATAAATCTTCTCTTTCTTGCAACTCTAAATGTGAAAAGTATTTTGCAATGTGCTCGTTACGAGCTGTCATTGCCTCTTCTACTCTAGCTTTCCCCTTTTTCGTTAACTCGATGATGACAACGCGACGGTCATCTTTGTCGTGATAGCGTTCTACAAGTTCTTGATCGATTAGACGATCAATCATCACTGTAATCGCGCTAGGCTTCACATACATCTTTTTCGCTAATGTTGTCGCTCTTGAAGCCCCATAATGATCTAGAATCTTTAAAATATAAAACTGCGGTGGTGTAAGTCCTGTCGCTTGCATTTGTTCTAATAACTCCGTCTGCATTTTCTTTCCAATCGAAAAGGCAAGAGCTTGAATTTTATCGATATGCGTCATATCATTTGGCATGTTATCCACCTCTTATTTAAACAATAAAATATTTAATGTATTTAAATATTAATCCCACGAACAAAATCCGTCAATACTTTTATTCATAAAAACGTTTACATTTTTGTCACAAAGTTGTATAATTTTCGACGAAGTTAATATTGACAGTCACGGAGAAACGGAGTACACGGCTATGAATCATAAAAAAGGAAACTTTTTTATATTTCATGGCCTTTTTATGTTCTCTGTCTTAAAACGCTTCGAATTAATTAGGGGAGGATTTTCATTTTATGTTTTTCACACAATTATTTAAACCTGCGCCCCACGCGGAACGCTTACCAGCTGATCGCGTTGATAGCGAATACCGTAAATTACGTTTACAAGTATTCTTAGGTATCTTCATCGGTTATGCAGGTTACTACTTTGTTCGAAAAAACTTTTCACTAGCAATGCCATACTTAATCGAGCAAGGCTTTAGTAAAGGGGAACTTGGGGTTATCCTTTCAGCAGTTTCTATCGCTTACGGATTAAGTAAATTTCTTATGGGTATCGTATCCGATCGTTGTAATCCTCGCTACTTTTTAGCAGCTGGGCTATTTTTATCAGGTATCATTAATATTATTTTCGGCTCATTTTCTTTCATTACAACGAGCATTATACTTATGTTTGTACTTCAGTTTTTAAATGGATGGGTACAAGGTATGGGATGGCCTCCTTGTGGTCGTACGATGGTTCACTGGTTCTCTATTAGCGAACGTGGTACAAAAATGTCTATTTGGAACGTCGCTCATAATGTTGGCGGAGCGCTTATGCCTTCCCTTGTAACATTAGGCTTATACTTCTTCGCAGATGACTGGAAAAGTATTTTTTACTTCCCAGGTATTCTTTCAATTTTAGTTGGTATTTATGTATTAATTACAATGAAAGATACGCCTCAATCTTGTGGACTACCTTCTATTGAAGAACATACTGGAGAATATCCACCAGATGAAAAAGTAAAAGATCGCGAACGCGAGCTTTCAGTAAAGGAAATTTTATTTAAATACGTATTAAACAATAAGTTTTTATGGTACATCGCTATTGCGAACGTTTTCGTATATTTCGTGCGTTACGGCGTTGTAGACTGGGCTCCTACTTATTTAGTAGAAGAAAAAAGCTTTACTCATAGTAGCTCACGTACTGCTTACGCTCTATATGAATGGGCTGGTATTCCAGGTACACTTCTTTGCGGATGGATGAGTGATAAACTATTTAAAGGACGTCGTGCACCTGCTGGTATTTTATTTATGGTTGGTGTATTTATCGCAGTTCTTGTTTACTGGTTAAACCCTCCTGGTAATCCAATGGTTGATAGTATCGCACTTGTCGCAATTGGATTTTTAATTTACGGACCGGTTATGTTAATTGGTCTACACGCTCTAGATTTAGCACCAAAGAAAGCTGCTGGAACTGCAGCAGGCTTAACTGGATTCTTCGGTTACTTAGGCGGAGCTGCTTTCGCTAGTGCAGCTATGGGCTTTATCGTAGATGCATTCGGATGGGATGGCGGATTCATCTTATTACTTGCATCTTGCGTACTTGCAATGTTCTTCCTTGCTCTTACTTTAAAGACAGGGTCAGTAAAATCAAAACAAGCTTAAATAATATATAACAAGCATAAAAATAGCTCTTAGCATTTACATACATGCTAAGAGCTATTTTTTATTTTCATTGCTGTTCCTACTAATGATAACAACCAATTCCTTCCCTACTATAAGATTAAAAGATTTGATGAAACACCTTTATTAAAACAGCTAACGTAACAGATGCAGCAAATCCCCCTAAACAAATAAGACTGACACCTTGGCTATATGACAAATTTTGAAATGATTTCATTACTTCCATCCTCCCTATCTCCCCTTTGATACTTTTATTTTACCAATGGGAAAAATTTCATAACATCGATTTCTCTAACAACTAACTTACAAATTTGTAAGTTAACATCTTTTCAACTTATATATCTAGTATTTCCACAAATAAGAGTCATTTATACATAAAAAAAGACCTCAGTTATACTAAGGTCTTCGTTACATTCTATTTCATTTTACAATCATCACTGGACATTTCACACGCTTTGCTATTTTATGACTTACACTTCCCAGCACCATTTCTTGCAGTGTATTGAGCCCTCTACTTCCAGCAATGACAAGATCTATATCTCCTGTATTTACATATTGAACAATTGTATCTCCAGGATCACCATGTAATATCGTAATTGTATAAGAAATGTTCTCTTTCTTTAATAAACCTTCAATCTCTTTTAATTTATCTTTTCGACTAGCCGATATTGTTTCTAAATCTGTTTGACCTTGTATAATATCTGATTTTGCCGTTCTATTATCTACTACGTACACAACTTCTACATTTGTTTCTTCGCTACATTTCGCAATATAGGTTGCATGCTCCGCTGCTCGAAGTGCATGTTCAGAACCGTCACATGCTAATATAATTTGTTTGTACATATGCTGAATCCCCTTTTCGTTATCCTATTCGTATTATATAATAAAGCCCCCTAAAAAGGAGGCTTTTAACTAGCAATTCTTTTATTATAAGTCGCTAAATTTGCAACAAGTTTTGAACTACGTTCATTTAATCCTGTTATAGTTACTTTCACACCACTTTGTTCATACTTCATGATAACTTTATCAATTGATGCCACTGCTGAATCATCCCATACGTGCGCATGAGTAAAATTCATTTCAATTCCTTTTACATCTTCTTTAAATGAAAAATTATTTATGAAATCGGCTGTAGCTACAAAGAAAAGTTGACCGTGAATTTCGTATATTTTCTTATTTTCAATATATAAATGTTTCACGTGAATCTTTGCCATATTGAATGCAAATAACACCGCACTAATTACTGTTCCGATAATTACACCTAATGCTAAATTATGTGTAATTAGGACAATCACAACTGTTACAATCATAACAAATGCGTTTCCTTTTGGTACTTTATGAATTGTTGTTACAGAGTTCCAATCAAACGTTCCGATTGAAACCATGATCTTTAACAAGCGTTACCATTAATAATGCCATTGCACCTGTTGCAGCTGAAATCATCCCAGTTCTTCCGCCAACAAATGAAATGGTAACTGCAATACAAAAGGCTGCGTATAGTCCAACTGTTGGATCCACGCCTGCAATAACAGAGAAGGCTATCGCTTCAGGGATTAATGCTAAAGCAACGACAATTCCTGATAACACGTCCCCTCTCACATTAGAAAACCAATCATTTTTTATCGTTTGAAACAAAATACCACTCCTCTACTCCTTTATCATTTGATTTTCTCCATAAGAAAATCTAGCCGACTGCACGAAGGCTATTATATAACGAGTAGAAGATTTTTTGCTATGTAAAAGTTTCCGAAAAAAGATGTTACCTTCGTAGCTTCTTTTCTGAGAATATCAGGAAAACTTTAAATATACTATCATCTATTGTTGATTTAACGTACAATGATTTCGGATTCTACAGTATGTCAAATGAAGAGAACTTTGTTTGGATGAATGAAAAATGCACATGTAATTTAGTTCATTTAATTGAATAATCCAAGGATCAAGATATTAGCTACCAAGGGAATTCATTTAAAGTTCTATAGATATTTCCACTTCATATATGAGGTTTAGTTTTGATGGTTTAGGATTAGAGGAGTTTATGCTAATTTAATGAAAATAGTAAGAGCACTCTTTCGAGTGCTCATTTTATGCAGATACAGTTGCTTTATCCTTACGGAATATACCCATTAACCCACCGATTAATAGTAATACGCCTGGTAATAAGTAAATTATAGAAATACAAATAAATCCACCGATAGCAGCCACAGTCATCATAATACCGCCAACCTTCGCTTTACTTCTTACCATAACAGATCCAACAATTCCTAAGATCGATAGAGCCACAGCTCCCCAACCTAAACCAATAACAGTATTTGCTCCATCAGCTTCAAAAGCAGCTCCCATACCGCCGATCAATAAAGCAACAAATGCACAAATAATACCAAAAATACCTCCAATAAGACCTAATACAAATTCAGCTGTTCTTTTCATTTCAATCTCTCCTTATTTAGCAACTTCAAATTCAAATTTCACTGATTTCTCGTCAAATGTAAATGTAGGTTTAAATGTACCAACAAACTTATCACCTTCTGGTACATCAAATAACATTTTGTTTGTAATTTGGTTACCTGGCGCAATATTTTCGTTTATAAACGTATTTTCCCCACCAAAGTACTCTTTGAATTGGTTGCCGTTAGTATCAGCAATTTTTAATTCAGAAGTTCCAAAATATATATCTTTTTTGCCATTATTTTTAGCATTAAAAGCGATTTCTAGTACTTTCCCTTTTTCAGCTTTTACGTATTCGTTAGGCTCAACGAATTTAGCTGAACTGAAAGTAAGTTGTAAGCCATTAACTTCTACCGTATCTCCAATTTTATAAATCTTGCTTTCAGCTTTTTCCTTTTTATCTTTCTTTTCAGCCTGTTTAGGAGCATCGTTTTTACTCACTTCTTTAACTTCAGTTTCACCACAAGCAGCTAAACTAAAAGCAAGTGCACCTGTTAAAGCAATAGTACCCAATTTTTATACATTTCTTTTCCTCCGATTATGTAAAATGTAAGATTTCCGAAACTATCATAACAGAAACAGTTACAACTTTTTTGTCATATTTTGTCGAGGAAAATAAAAAAAGACGCTATATCAGTAGCGTCTTTGCTCATTTCATTAATGTCCACCGTGTCCTTGACCACTTTCCTGAACAATTTCTAACCTCTCATCTAGTATTCCTTGTGTTTCAAATGAAATATCACTCGTACTTCCTAATAAGAAACCGTGATTATATGGTCCAAGTGTTGGATCATCTTTAAACTTCGGCTGAATGCTTGCAAGGAAGTCATACACTGGTTGGGAAGCTTTACCTTCTTCTAATAATACAACAGGTGCATGTTTACCCATATGTGAAAAAGGTGCCCCAGCAACTGCTAAATCTGGTGTTTTACTTGAAACAAATGATAAACCGTGACCAGGTTTTGTGAATCCCCAGCCAAATTTTGTTTTTTCATCTTTAAATTTAGCGAACGCAATCGAGTTTTCTGTAGGGGTCTCTCCACTAATACGCGTTACTTTCCCGTATTTGCTTAGCTCTTTTTCTACTTCTTTTGAAACAATTTTTTCTGGCCCTAATACATATATATTTGCTTTATCTTTTCTCATTTTTAATGCCTCTATTGTCGCTTCTGGCACTTTATTCTTTTCTGTATAGAGTAGTGGTTCCGGCATATGAGAAATCCAATTTACAGCGGGGGTTGTATATAAACGTCCTTCTTCTGCAGACGAACCGATAATAACACTATTTGGGTAGCTTCCTGTTATATCGGCATACTCCTTATCAACATCCTTCGCAAATATAGCTGGGTCCGTTTCTTTTATTTGTTTTACTTTATAACCTTTTAATTGTTCAAGCGCGCTAGTACCTACATCTCCCATCACCATAATTTGTGTTCCATCTTTCGTTCCGATTGGATTTAATCGTTTTATTTCTTTTAACGTCATTTCCGGTATCTTTTCTTTTTCTATAAATAAAATCGGCCCGTTATTCGGATGATGAATAAGATCTGCACTCGCAATACCTAATTGCCACTCGCTTGCTGGTACTAAAATAACAGCACCTGGCTGGTTCTCCTTATGAGTTGCTGGCCATATCGTTTGCGAAGTTAATACTGCCATTTGCGAAGGATCATTTGTGTTTAATCTCGTTACATTTTTTAAACTTGTCGTTAATAAATCATTAGATGCACCTTGGTTCATTTCTTTTGGCGCCGTTACCTCCTGATTCATTTTCATTTCCTTTTGCTCTGTTTTCTTCTCTTTTGTAGATTCATGGTTTTTATGGTCTGTATTCGTTTGTCCGCATGCAGCAAGACCAACTGCTGTAATTATTGTTATACCAAAAATTCGGGTCATTTTTTTCACTATACCGCCTCCGTATTAATCATTTTTGAGCCAATATGATTACCTAAAATGTAATTTCAACTCCACAATAACAAGCAATTCTGAAGAAATTATGCAGACACATCATAATCTGCACCATTTCTTCATGATTTTGCATTACACTTTAAGTAACGATTATAAATATGGAGGGCTCTCTATGATTGATATACTGCTTGTAGACGATGAACCGAGAATGCTTGAATTATTAACGCTTTATCTTACACCAATTGGATATAACTGCGTATGTGCGACTTCAGGAGAAGAAGCTATTTTACATATAGAAAATCGAAACTTTAAATTTGTTTTACTCGATATTATGATGCCAAAGATGGACGGATGGGAAACCTGCAAAAAAATCCGATCTTTTAGTAACATTCCTATTATTATGGTTACAGCTCGTGATCAAACAGTAGATGTCGTTCAAGGATTAAAAATTGGAGCCGATGATTACGTAACGAAACCTTTCCATGAAGAAGAACTTTTCGCAAGAATTGAAGCCGTTTTAAGACGTACAAATGAACATAAACAAATCCAATATCACGGTATTGTATGGGATGAAACAAAACACTTCGTTTCTGTCCATAATGAAGAACTCCTTCTCACACCAATTGAATTTTCTTTACTCGGATTATTTTTACGCCATGTGAACTACGTATTAAACCGTGATCAGCTCATCGAACGAATTTGGGGGTTAAACACAAATACAGAAGATCGCACAGTCGATTCACATATTCGTAATTTACGTGATAAATTGCGAAAAGCAAATTTCCCTATTGATCATCATTTAAAAACCGTGTATGGAGTAGGTTATCGATGGATTGATACTGAACAGTAAGGGGCAAAACGATGAAACGAATTTCAATTCAATTCGGATTTTATTTTTTAATTGTTACACTTTTAATTGAAAGTGTTCTCTTTATTTTGCTCTATTATAGTCTTGTAAACACTAGAGTAAATGAAGAAATGACAGCTTTATTAAAGCGAGGAAATAGTCATCGAGATGTACTTGAAAAATATTACGATGAGCAAACCATCTCTCACGTAGCATTAATGGAATCTGAAGCTGAAACAACTGTCGTTATTACAAATGCAAATAAAGAAATACTAGCTAAATCTAACGAAATAAACACGACTATAAACGATCATATTAGTAAAATGCAAACTCGAACAGACCATAACGGAGCGATTATAGAAAATCATTGGAAAACATCTAATTATATATGTACAGTTAGCCCCATTGTAGTAGATGGAAAACATGAAGGGTATGTGTATATGTTTCTTGGAACAGAATCAATTGAAGAGCTGGTTAATGGGTTAACGAAACAATTCATTATTGCCGGTATCATCACATTTCTACTAACAGTCATCACCATTTTTCTATTATCTCGATTATTAACAAAACCATTGTTACACATGAAACATGCCACTGAAAAAATGAGTAAAGGTGATTTGTCCGTTTCATTAACAACTACTCGAAATGATGAAATTGGTGAACTAGCATCATCTATTCAGACGCTCGCAAATGATCTACATTATATGAAAACAGAGCGAAGTGAATTTCTAGCAAGTGTTGCTCACGAATTACGAACACCGTTAACATACGTAAGAGGTTATGCAGACATTGCATTAAAAGAAAGCACCTCTCCTGAGCAACGTTTACGATATTTATCTATTATAAAAGATGAGTCTGATTACATTACAAACTTAGTTCAAGATTTATTTTCACTTGCACAAATGGAACAACATAACTTTTCTATTCAAGTAAAGGAAGTGCATTTACACACCTTCTTTACTCGCATAGCTGAAAAAGTAAACGCCATGTATAAAGAAAGATATATTAAGGTTTCTTTCTCTTGTCCTCCTACACTGCTAGTAAACTTAGATGAACAACGATTTGAACAAGTTATAGTAAACATTTTAAATAACGCTTATAGACATTCAAAAGAACATTCTCATATAAACATTTCTATTACAGAAGAACATAAACGTATCTCCATTACAATTGAAGATGAAGGCGAAGGTATTCCACCTGAAGACCTCCCTCACATTTTTGACCGCTTTTACCGTGTCGATAAAGCAAGAACACGATCTACAGGCGGAACTGGTTTAGGGCTATCTATCGTAAAAGAAATTGTAGAACTACACGACGGAAATATTACTGTAACGAGCGAAGTCGATTACGGGTCTTGCTTTATCATTTCATTGCCATCTATAAAGAAACACGACTACCATCAGTAGTCGTGTTTCTTTATCATTTTACTTTATAATATAAATTTACAAATTGCCCAAAACGTTTCGTATCCGTTAAAGTTAAATTAATTTCCGGATTCTTATCTTGAAATAACGGAACTCCAGAACCTAATATGTGAGGGGTAATCGTGACAACATATTCATCAATTAGATTATTCTTAAAGAATTCTCTCAGTAGATTCCCTCCACCGACCATCCATATTTTAGATCCTTCTTGCGATTTTAACCTTTTTGTAAACTCTACTACATCTTCATTTACAAACTCCACGTTTCCGTTTGAACCTTTTTCCGAATTAGAAAAAACATAACATTTTTTATCTAAGTACGGGAATGTTTCTGTATGCTCTACTACATAATTGTACGTTCTTTTTCCCATAATTATTGTATCAATCGTTTCGTACATTTCTGTATAACCGTTATCTCCCTCTCCTTCCGTTTCCATTAACCACTGTAAATCATCATTTTCTTTCGCAATATATCCATCTAAGCTCGCCGCAATAAATAAAACTATTTCACGTGACATATCTTTTCCTCCTTGCATCTCATCTTGATAACATATGATGTAAACAATATACTAACAATAAAACACGACAATTTATGTCATATTTAAAAAGAAAAAAGGTGATACATTTGTCAAAAGCTAAACGCTTATTAGATATTCTTATATTTGCTTCTGCGAAAAAGGCATTTACTGCTCAAGAAATAGCCGATGAATTTAATATTTCCGTTCGTACTGTCCATAGATACATTTTAGATTTAAGTGATATGGGATTACCCATTTACGCTGAACAAGGTCGCAACGGAGGATATAAAGTATTAACGAATAGAGTAATTCCGCCTATTTTATTTACCGAAGAAGAAGCAGTTTCCATCTTTTTTGCCTTTCAATCTTTAAGCTACTACAGAGACTTACCTTTTAACACAGAAATAAATTCCGTTACACATAAACTATATAGCTCCCTACAACATGATGCGAAAGCGAAAGTTGACAAAATACGTTCTTATATCGCCTTTTGGAATCCGAAGAGAACAATTGATACACCACTTTTAAACGAAGTGTTAACAGCGGCTATTGAAAATAAAAATTTACACTTTCAATACGAATCTAAAACGGGGATAAAAACAAAACATGTTCATCCTATCGGTGTATATGCTCATGACGGGCTATGGTACTTACCGTCCTATGACTATGACAGGAAAAAAGTATTACTGTATCGCATCGATCGTATTCTTTCTATATTATCAACGAAAGAAAATGAGGATACATTCATGAATTTAGAAGAGTGGTTTTCCTCTAACTCTAACGTAGTACACATCCCTACTCAGTTACATGTTTTACTGACACCAGAAGGCGTACGCCAATGTAAAAGCGTCCCTTATCTTGAGGAATTCGTTATAGTAAACGAGGATGGGACAGGATATATAAATTCAACAATTGATAAAGGAGAAATCAATTTTATTCCCCCTTTATTTTATAGACTCGGAAAAGATGCAAAAGTTTTAGAACCGACAGAATTGATAGATGGTTTACGTATGCGTGCGAAAGAAGTTTTACATATGTATGAAGACGAAAAAAGCTGCTAAATATAAGCAGCTTCTTTGTCCTGTTGTTCCTATTGTTTTATTATTGACGAATATCAAACCACCAACGATTTTTCGAATTCATATTTTCAGTGTCACCAATCCCTCTGTAATTGAAAGCATCCAAAAAGATTGAATCTAATTTATCTTCATCTACAAAATAACCTAAATTAACTTTTACCGTTTCTCCTGGTGTGATACTGCCAATATTGTAAAAGCTTTTTCCATCTCCATGAGGCTCTAAATAATCAACTTCGCCTGTCATAATATTTTTTTCTGCGATTCCATCTTTCCCAGCATACTGCCATGCATTTCCTTTATCTTCAAGAACTTTTATAGATGGAGTCATATAGATTTCTTCTGTCGCCTGTTTACCTATATTTTTCACTTTTGTTGTCAGGTAGACAAATTTAGGATGAATTAATTTTGATTCTACTAATTGATCAATTGAATCTTTACCATTTCCAATTTTATATTTATCTCTTCTATATGGTATCAATTGTCCAGCTTGATCCAAAGCTTGATTCCTGCTTAGTATTCCTAAGCCCATTTCATTAAAGTTCTCTTGTTTAAAATCTTTGATTGAATCAAAGGCTTCAACTTTTTCTATCACATATTCAATTTGACTGTTATCCATAGATATCGTTACTGGAACCTTTTGCCCTATATGAAATAGTCGTTTGCTATCCTTCTTCAAAGGAATTACCTTAGTTGTTTTACTTTCTTGGCTAAAATACTTTTTATCATAATCGCTTATATATGATGACTTTTCTTTTGACGTGGGCTCAAGTGAAATGCTCCCTAGCACATCTATCATTTGTTCTTCGTTTATATCATTTCCAATATAACTTTGTAACATAATTCCTTCTTCCTCAAAATAGAGAAAAATTACTCTATTAAACATTAAATCTTTATTACCATTTTCTCTATGGACAATTACTGCCTTCTTACCATTTATCTCTTTTTCTTCATAATTTTTCGAGTACAGAGTTGGAAAATCTGAATTCCCTCCTACTCTCCAAAGAACGAATGAAAATCCACCCATTGCGTAGTTTTCTTTAAAGGAATATTTCATAGCAGAGTCATCAATTGCTTCCATATTTTCTGGTAATTTATCGATTTTCAGCTTATACCACTTATCAGCCTTTTTCGAGTCCTTATTTGTTACTGAAATATTTACTTCATAATTTTGTTTTTGAACGATCATATTATAGACTTTTACTGCTCCAAAAACGGTTGTCGGCATGCCGATTAATAAGCAAGCAGCAGCGATTAACATACGATGTCTTTTACGCTTTTTCAGCGGTTGTCCATCTTGCAGCTTCATTTCCTCCATAAACAATTTCTTTTTGCGCGTATAGGTATGTGAAAATTCATGTTGTTCTTCAAGTTTATCAAAATCATCTAAAGCAATTTTTTCAGCAAGTTCATATATTTCTTTGGAGTTCTTTGAATTCGTCATGTTGTATACCTCCTATCATATTTTGGACTCGTTTTCGAGCGCGTTCAAACTTCTTGCGGACATTTGCCTCCGTTATCCCCATGACACTTGAAATTTCTTGATACGTTAAGTTATAGAAGACTTTGTACTTAAACACCTGTCTATTAGACTCATTTAACTCTTTTAACAATGCATCAATTTGAACCTCGGACATTACACGTTTTTCCCACTCTTCAATATTTTCATCTACTGCTTCTGTTGATTCTCTTTCATATTCTTCTAAAAATGTTTCATGTCGTTTGTTTTTCCGGTAACTATCAATCGCCTTGTTTTTCGCGACCCTCAAAATGTAGCGTTTAAGCTCTTGAGTAGCCAAGCTATGGAGCTTTTCCAAGTTCTTATAAAGAGTAATAAACGTCTCTTGAACCGCATCTTCAGCCTGTTGAATATTATTTAAAATACAATACGCTACATAATAAATCTTTTGTTCATACAACTCATATAGCTCTTCCATCTTTTCATAATCGTTGTTTGTAACTTTCATATAATTCCTCCTCTCACTCTATATAACGAATAAGCGCTATACTTTGTGACACTGCAAAATCTTTTTATGTATAAAATTTAATAATAGAATAAACAAAAGCCCAATTTCTCTATTTTAACTGAGAAATTGGGCTTTTTAATATTAGAATTTTCCTGACCGCTACGCCTTTTCAGTAAGCAGCATATGCTCTATCGCTTCTTTTAACAAATTCTTTGTCTCTTCCAAGTTATGATTCTTCTTTTCTCCCGGTTGTACCATATAAAACTCAGCAAACGAACGCTCTTTATATCTTGGTACGACATGCATATGATAATGTGTTAACTCGTTAAATACTCCACCATTTTGACAAACTGTAACTCCGTCAGGTTTATATACTATCTTAATCGCTTTTGCAATAAGCTTAGAAGCATCCATAACGGATTTTGCTACAACATCATCTAATTCGTCTACTTCTACAACATGTTGCTTTGGCACAATTAAAGTATGTCCTGGGTAGAAAGGCGCATGATCTAAAAAGCAAGTTACATAATCATCTTCATATATTTTATATATAATTTCCTCTCCGCCTGCTAATTTACACCCTAAACATTCCATCATATTTCCCCCTTTATTAAAAACATAAAAACGTGAGAGCCGTATTCTCACGTTTTTATGTTTCATTTTATTAGTTCAATTGTTTCCGTAACCTTTATACTATCTTTTACAGATTGAACAATCGTACAATTTTTCACTGCAAGTTGCAGCGCCTTGTCCAGCTGCTCTTCTGTAACATTTTGTGCTTTAATTTTATAGTGCAAATGAACACTTTCAACTGGCTTCGATAAAGCTTCACTTCTACCAACTTCAGTTTCGATTGTAAACGTATCGTATGGAATACGTTTCTTTTCTAAAATTGTTCGAAAGACAATTGCACTACATCCTGCGATAGAAGAAATGAGTAATTGTAACGGTGAATACCCGTTTTCTTTTCCAATCGCTAATTGACCATACGATAAATCTGCTTCTATATCATCGTGTTTGATTGTTAGTTTCATTTGTTTTTTCCATCTCCACTTTCATCGGTTTCTGCCGTTTCTTACTAATATAATAATATATATAGCAGAAAATGATAAATGGAATACCACAGTATAACGCCATTCTTTGTTCAGGAATAAACGCTAAACTAATAACAACGATGCTATTTGTAATTAAAGCTAAAATTGGAACAATCGGGTATAGTGGTGTTCTATACTTTAAGTCCTCTAACTTTCCTCCGCCCTTTATATACTGACTTCTAAAGCGAAGTTGCGATAGAGCAATAATGATCCAACTTGAAACAGCCGATAAACCAGCTATCGATAATAAATACATGTATACTGTATCTTCTGCAAGGAAACTTGTGAATAGAGATAATCCAGCTACCGCAATCGTTACGACTAGCGCTGTAATTGGAATACCACGCTTATTTACTTTCTGGAAGGAAGTTGGTGCCATTCCCTCATTTGCAAGTGACCATAGTATACGCGTCGCTGCATATAATCCAGAGTTCGCTACAGATAATAACGCAGTAATAATAACGAAATTCATAATATCAGCTGCGTATGGAATACCAATTTTATCAAATACGACTACGAATGGACTTTCAATTACGCCTGCTTCTTTCCAAGAAATTAATCCTACTAAAATCGTCATTGTTAAAATGAAGAATAACATAATGCGCCATACTGTATTACGGATCGCACGTGGAATTGTTTTTTCTGGATTTTCACTTTCTCCCGCTGCAATCCCGATTAACTCTGTTCCCTGGAACGAGAAGTTAACTGTAATCATTGTAAGTAATACGGCAGCTAGTCCATTCGGGAATAATCCACCATCGCTTACAAAGTTAGAGAAAAGAGGTGCTGCTTCTTTTCCGTCATATGATATAAACCCTAATAATGCACTCCCACCAAGAACAACAAATGCAAGAATTGTAATTACTTTAATACTAGAGAACCAAAATTCTAATTCGGCATAACTTTTCGCCGAAATTGCGTTTGAAGCATATAAAATAACGCCGAATACAAGGCACCATACCCAAACATCAACATTTGGAAACCATCTTTTCATCATTAAACCGATTGACGTTAATTCTAGTCCTACTGTTACTGCCCAGCCAAGCCAATATAGCCAGCCGATCATAAAACCCGTTCCTGGTCCAATAAACTTCGTCGCATACTTTTGGAAAGAACCTGAAACTGGCATTGCTACCGTTAACTCTCCAAGACAAAGCATTGTTAAATACATAATAAATCCGCCTACTAAATATGAAAGGATGGCTCCCCCTGGTCCAGCCTGATTAATGGTGTAACCTGAACCTAAGAAGAAACCAGTTCCGATTACACCACCAAGTGCGATCATAAATAAATGTCTACTCTTCATCGTACGATGTAATTTCTCATTCGTTGGTTGCTGCATCTAAATCCTCCCCCTACCAATACCCCTATATCTTGTTAAAATTTTCTGATAATAAAAATATACACGAAAGCGATTACATTTTCTATATAAAATTAAAACTTTTCTGATAAAATAATATAAAAATCGAATTATTGCAAGATTTAGATTCTATTTAGAGGAAAATAAGGAGAAACAAGGAAAAAACCCTTACATATATTGTAAGAGTCAACGAAGTTCTAATCTTCTCGATAAAATTGATAAACTATAATTTACGATAAAGTACATACAAGCTACTAATATAAATGTTGGAATCATGTAATTCACATTTTGCCCGCTAATAATTTGAGCATTATGCATAAGCTCAGGGAGTGATATAACAACCGCTAGCGACGTATCCTTCAGCAATGAAATAAATTGACTGACAAGCGGCGGAACCATTCTCCTTAATGCTTGTGGCAAAATAATATGCCAAAGCGCTTGCACATAAGTTAATCCCGAAGATCTTGCGGCTTCAACCTGCCCTTTTTCAATAGACAATAAACCACTTCTAACAATTTCAGATATCATTGCTGCCTCAAATATTGTTAAAGCAACAATTGCAGCTGTTATAATTTCTAATTTCAAGCCTGCTTCTGGAAGTGCAAAATACGTGAAAAATATAATTAACAGTAGTGGTAAGTTTCGAATCACTTCAACTATAACTCCTAATATTTGTGAGACGACAGGTATTTTCGTGTAGCGCAATATACCGATTACACTTCCAATAATAAAACTAAGTACAATTGCTATGAGCGCTACCTCTAATGTTATAAGTAATCCTTTTAATAAAAATAGAATATGATCTCCTGTAATTGCTCCCTTGAAATCCATTTACACCGCCTCCTTTGCTAAGCGTTTTTCTAAATAACGCACTAGCATACTGAGCGGAATTGTTAATATTAAATAAAACATCCCGACAAATATATAAACATCAAACGTAACAAACGTCTTCGTTGAAATTAAATCTCCTTGATACATTAAATCAGCACCAGCAATAATTCCAAGTATTGAGGAGTTTTTAACTAAATTGAGAAACTGGTTTCCTAAAGGGGGAATTACAATTTTCACTGCTTGGGGTAAGACAACATAATACATCGCCTGCACATACGTTAGCCCTGAAGAGCGAGCAGCTTCCATCTGCCCCTTCGCAACTGATAAAATACCAGCGCGAATTACTTCTGCAATAAAAGCTGCCGTATATACCGTAAGCGTAACTGTTCCTGCTACAAAACCATTTAAAGTAATTCCTATTACAGGTAAAGCAAAATAGAATATAAATGCAATTAATACGAGTGGAATATTTCTTACAAACTCCACAAAAGCTGATCCTATCCAATTTAAAATACGAATAGGTGCAATACGCATTACTGCCAAAATTACTCCTAAAATAAAACTACCTATCAATGCAATTACACTAGACATAACTGTATATTTAAATCCTTCTAAATACATATCAATGTTATTCGTTAATATAGAAAAATCAGGCACATATTCTCCCCTCTTTCTTTACAAGAAGAGGATGAGTACTCTCATCCTCTCACTTTTACTATCTACTTTTCTGGTTTTTGTCCAATCCATTTCTCATATAATTTGTCATACTCTCCGCTTGCTTTCATGTCTTTAATTAAAGTATTAATCTCTTTCGTTAAATCATCTGCCCCTTTTTGCACTGCAATTCCATACGGTTCATCTGTGAAAATTTTTCCTACTACTTCATAATTAGAATCTTGTTTTGCCATTCCGTAAAGGATCGCATTATCTGTCGTTAACACATCACCTTTACCTGCCTTTAACGCTGTAAATGCCTCACTATAATTTTCAAACTCTAATACAGTCGCTTCTGGTGACTTTTGACGAATGTTATTTGTAGATGTTGACCCTTTTACAGCTAATACTTTAACGCCTTGTTTTATATCATCGACACTCTTAATATTGCTTCCTTTTTTCACAAGTAACGATTGTCCTGCTTTAAAATATACATCTGAAAAATCCACTTCTTTTTTGCGTTCTTCCGTAATTGTCATTGTTGCAATAATTGCATCAATATCACCATTTTTCAGCATTGGAATACGTGTTTTAGACGTTACTTCTTTCAGCTCTAGCTTCTTTTCATCTCCAAGAATCTTTTTCGCAAGTGCCTTCGCGACATCAACATCGAATCCTTCTACCTGCCCTGTTGAAGGATTTTTTAATCCAAATAAATTCGTATCATTCTTCACCCCAACTACTAATTTCCCTCGTTTCTTAATTTGCTCAACAGCCCCGCCTTGCTTCGTATTTGTTTCCTTTGCCTCATCTTTCTTACTTCCGCAACCAGCAACAACAAGCACGAATAAACATGAAAATACGATTAAAGTAAATAATTTTTTCATTTTAAGCATGGAATTCCTCCTCTAATGATTTAGCACCCGACTTAAAAATAAACGAGCTCTTTCTTGTTCAGGGTTTGCAAAAAAGTGCGCCGGTGTTGTATCTTCAATAATTTGACCATCATCCATAAATAAGATCCTATCTGCTACCTCTCTAGCAAATCCCATTTCATGTGTAACGACAACCATCGTCATCCCTTCTTTAGCCAGGGCCTTCATAACATCAAGTACCTCTCCAATCATCTCTGGATCAAGAGCAGACGTAGGCTCATCAAACAGCATAATTTCCGGCTGCATCGCAAGTCCTCTAGCAATTGCTACCCTTTGTTGTTGTCCTCCGGATAATTGATGCGGATATACATTAGCCTTCTCTGGGATTCCTACTTTCTCTAAATAAAGCATTGCTGTTTTCTCTGCTTCTTCTTTGGAAACTTTATTTACTTTAATCGGTGCTAATGTAATATTTTGCAGAACTGTTTTATGTGGGTATAAATAAAAATGTTGAAAGACCATCCCAATATTTCGCCGCAATTCATTCATGTCCGTTTTTTTATTGTGTACCTCTGTATTTTGTACAATTAATTCTCCATCTGTAATTGCCTCTAATTGATTTATACATCGAAGCAATGTACTTTTTCCTGATCCTGAAGGCCCGACAACTACCACCACTTCACCTTTTTTCACTTGCACATTAATATTTTTCAAAACTTGAAAGTTACCATAATATTTATTTACATTACGAAATTCTATCAACATACTCCCCCTTCCCCTAACAATGCATGTACATTCTTTTTATATTCAAAAATAGTCCCAAAAATAACTTTTAGCTTCAATTTGTCCATAAAAAAAACAAAGAGTTTCCCCTTTGCTTCTTCATTTCTATTCTGTTAAGATACTTCTTCTTTCTTATCTTTCCCGTATTCATGCTCCCAAAAATCAGCATTTTTAATTCCTAATGGCCCTGGATCGAATACTGGATCTTTTCCTTCTTTTTTCTGTTTTTCATAATCCTTTAATGCGACTAATGCAGGTTTTTGTAATAGTAAAATCGCAATGATATTTACCCATGCCATAATTCCTACCCCAATGTCGCCTAAAGCCCAAGCCGTTGCTGCTGTTTTTATACATCCATAGAATACAGCTCCTAAAAATACAAACTTTAGTACCATAGACATCCAAGGACGGTCTTTATCACGATTTAAGTACGCAATATTCGTTTCTGCAATGTAGTAATACGCCATAATTGTTGTAAACGCGAAGAATAATAACGAGATTGCAACGAAACCGTTTCCAAATCCAGGGAAAACAGATTCTACTGCCGCCTGTGTATACCCCGGTCCTGGCTGAGCACCGTTTAATTTATTTACGATAAAGTTTTTTCCGCTCGCATCAAATACGTTATACATGCCTGTAATAATCATCATAAATGCTGTTGCTGAACAAACAAATAATGTATCAATGTAAACGGAAAATGCTTGCACTAAGCCTTGCTTAGCTGGATGTGATACTTCAGCAGCAGCTGCTGCATGTGGCCCAGTTCCTTGCCCTGCTTCATTGGAATAAATACCACGTTTTACTCCCCAAGAAATTGCTAAACCGATAATACCACCGAAAGCCGCCTCTAATGCAAAAGCACTTCTTATAATTAACATAAATGCTTCTGGCAATTTTTCAATATTCATAGCAACAATGACGCAGGCTACTAAAATATAGCCTATTGCCATAAAGGGTACGACAACTTGCGCTACGTTAACAATTCGCTTTACTCCACCAAAAATGATAAGAGCTAATACAACAACCAATATAGCCCCTGATACGGTAGTATTAATACCAAAAGCCGTTTCTAAACTTACAGCAATACTATTTGCTTGCACACCTGGTAATAAAAGCCCTGTTGCAAGAATTGTCGCTGCAACGAATACTAAAGCATACCATTTAACTCCTAGACCTTTTTCGATGTAATAAGCAGGTCCACCACGAAACTGCCCTTGATGTTTCGTCTTATATATTTGCGCGAGTGTTGATTCAACATAAGCTGATCCTGCCCCTAAAAAGGCTACTGCCCACATCCAAAATACAGCTCCTGGTCCACCGAATGCAACCGCTGTTGCTACCCCAGCGATATTCCCTGTCCCAACACGTCCTGATAACGAAAGTGCTAACGCTTGGAATGAAGAAACACCAGCCTCTGATTTTTCTCCTTGAAATGTCAGCTTCACCATTTCTCCTACGTGCCTTACTTGTAAAAACTTCGTTCGAATAGAAAAATATAAACCTACTCCTAAACATAAATAAACAAGTGCTGGACTCCAAACAATATTATTTAACCAATTTACGAAAGTTTCCAACATTCCCCCTCTTTCTTTATAAAGAATATTCAGAATATATATAAAATTATAAGTGCATACCGAATCTAGGACAATATTATTTTAATAAAGTAAACATATTTTTGTATAAAAAAACAAAGTATATATTTGTTTTATATACTTTGTTTTGAACTAAATGTATTATATATTCACAATTGCTTCTCTTTTAATAATTCTTTCGTATAGCTCTTCTGATAATTTCAAGAAGTTATCAGGCATATCTTTCCCTTTAAACTTCTTCTGAAGCGTTCCATATAAACCTATATCACGTAAACGCAAAAATAGTGGCAACGATTCATACCAACTATCCGCCAGCCTGTGCTCATACTCATATCCTTTTCGTAACACTTGTAACTGTTTACGAGCAAAATCTGTCTTCTCTTCTGCTGTCCACGTTGTAAATAGAACAGAGTAGTATAGAACCATCGCTAAATCATGTATAAAGTAATTATAAGCCGCATCATCAAAATCAAAGATTGTTAGCTCTTTACCATCATAATGAAAATTACCTTGATGGATATCACCGTGCATAAGACCGAACGTTTCTCTTTCAACTGGAAGGGCCTTAATTTCATCCATTAGTACCGCTGCAATCTTTTTCACTTGACCATCTTCTAATTCATTAACAATTCCACTTTCGTCTTCTTCCCACGTATCACGGTAGTCTGTTTTAGGATATTCCATTGTAAGGCGATGCAGTTGCCCAATCGCTTTTCCCCATGCTTCAAAGAGAGGCTCGCCCCAATAAGGCGATTCTGCTCCTTTTACTTGCTCACCTTTTGCATATGTAAATAAAGAAGCGAAAAAGAACGTTCCATCCTCTGCTACGATTTCTTCTACGAGATTTCGAGACGTTGAATAAAGAGGTCCTGCTACCTTTGCCCCATTCTCCGCAACATATCGTAAAAAATCTAGTTCAGCCTCTACCTCTTGTTTAGAACGATGAGAAGAATGTGTTAAACGTAATACGTAATCTTCATCATTATCACCCTTCGCCTTAAAAATATAATTCTCAAAATCTCCAAGTGGCTTTTCTTCCACTGTTACATGAAACAAATTCGCTGCTCTTTTTAAAATCTCTTTCGTAAAAACACGTTCTACAGCTATTTCCATATATATCCCTCCTATATATCTTCTTAATTCGACACAAATGTTAGAAGTACTGCTATGAAATTGAATAATGCACAAAAGACAATGTAACGTAACCTTCAATCCTCTTTTTTTAAAATAATTCAAGCATAAATTTCTCACAAACGACAAAAATTAACAGAAACAATTGCACTTTAAGAGAGGTGGAAATTATGACAGAGCAAAAAGAACAACAAGAGAGTAAAAACCAAAAGCATATGTTTCCATCACTTACGGAGAACATTAATTACATTGAAAATAAACTTTCTCATTCTGATGATATAAAAAAATTAGATCTCCCTTTTCAAAACGGAAAAGGAGCAATCTTATATATCGAATCTTTAGCAGATCCAAATCTAATTCATCAGTTAGTCCTTGAGCCATTATTAACGCGATCAGATTTATCTTTAGATAAAGCTTTTTCTACGCTAAATATGAAAAAAGAAACGAATTTAAATTATGGGATACAACTTTTATTACAAGGTAAATCCTTATATTTTCATGAACACGTCGACAGTTTTTGTATTTTCGAAACAACCTTATCTTTAAAGAGAGATATAGCAGAGCCTGATAATGAAGGAGTTGTGCGCGGTCCACATACTGGTTTTGTAGAGGATCTAGCAACTAATTTAACCTCTATTCGTAAACTCATTAAGAGTCCAAATTTAGTTGTTAAGTATTTTACACTCGGTGAAGAAATGCAC
Source organism: Bacillus sp. ISO11 (assembly GCF_003458115.1). Classification (NCBI taxonomy): domain Bacteria; kingdom Bacillati; phylum Bacillota; class Bacilli; order Caryophanales; family Bacillaceae; genus Bacillus; species Bacillus sp. ISO11. The sequence continues at coordinate 85,882 of NZ_QXCO01000014.1, forward strand.
ACGAAAGTGGCAATTACTTATATGCAAAATATAGCGAATGACGATTTAGTTATAGAAGTGAAAAGAAGATTGGAAACCATTAAAACGGATGCACTTATGCCACCAGGATACATACAAGAATTTATAGAGGATACGTCTTTCTCCCCATTTCCGCAGCAATTAAATACAGAGCGTCCAGATAGAACTGTTGCTAATTTAATGGAAGGGCGTGTTGCTATTTTATCTGATGGAGATCCAACAGCGCTCATCGTTCCTGTTACGTTATTTGCTTTCTATCAATCACCAGATGATTATAATAACCGTTGGATTGTCGGTTCTTTCGTCCGAATGATTCGCTTAGTAAGTTTTTTAATTGCCTTTCTCTTACCAGCTTTATATATTGCAACTGTTGCTTTTCATCCTGATGTGTTACCGCTCGAACTTGTGTATACGATTAAAGCTTCATTAGAGAAAGTACCGCTTCCTCCTATTTTTGAAGCTCTCTTAATGGAGTTAATTTTCGAGTTATTACGAGAAGCTGGTATTCGCTTGCCGAGCCGCGTTGGACAAACAATCGGTATTGTAGGTGGTTTAGTAATTGGGGATGCAATTGTAAAAGCTGGACTCGTTTCTTACACAATGATCATCGTTGTAGCTTTAACTGCAATCTCATCTTTTCTCGTTCCATCAAACGATATGAGTTCAGCAGTTCGGATTCTTCGTTTTCCATTAATGCTCCTTGCTGCCATATTCGGATATGTAGGAATATCATTCGGTCTCATTATAACTTTCGTTCACTTATGTCAGCTTCATTCATTTCATACACCATATCTTTCTCCTGTTGCCCCGATGCGGATTAAAGATATGAAAGATTCTTTCATAAGACTACCAATTTGGTCATTTTGGGAAAGACCACATGATCCAAAACCGAAAAAAATGCAGCGCCAACATGTAACGAGAGAGGATGAGGACGGTGACAAACACGCAAAGTAAAATTTCACTTGTTCAATTTACCTTTTTCGTTATTCAATGCCAAATTGGGGTCGGTATACTATCTCTACCTAACCGGCTTCATCCGATAGCAAAAGGTGGTGGTTGGATTTCTGCGCTCATCGCGGGGCTTGCCATTCAACTTATTATTTTACTTATGTGGCTTTTCTTAAAACGATTTCCTGATGCAGATATGTATAAAAGTGTTTGTATGCTATTTGGTAATAAGTTAGGAAAACTATTGGGCTTTTCTTATGTTTTTTATTTTACCCTTATCGGTATGACGGTTATGTTAAATGCTTGTAACGTCATTAAAGTGTGGGTTTTACACGCAACTCCGTGGTCTGCAATTCTCATATTATGTACAGTAGCTTGTTGTTATGTAGCTTATAACACATTTAAAGTCATCGTACGATTTTATGTCATGGCCTCTATTCTCATTATTCCAATGGCTCTTTTAATTGCCCTAGGGCTTTCACGAGCTGATTTCTCTTATATTTTTCCTATTACAGAAGCCGGATGGTGGAATATAATTCAAGCATCCAAGGAAACAATTACAGCCATGTATGGTTTTGAAATTATTCTTATCGCTTTCCCAAAAGTAAATGGGAGTTCTATTGCAAAACTGAAGGCCATTTCTATCGCCAATGGATTTGTAACTCTTTTTTATACTTTTACCGTTTGGATTTGCTTTATCGTATTTAGTCCAAAGCAAATTGAGCTTATTCCAGAGCCAGTTGCTTACTTATTACGCTCCTTGCATATTGGAATTATAGATCGAACGGACCTAATCTTCATCCCAATTTGGATGATAACAGTTGTCGCTTCTATTGCTAGTTATTACTGCGCTGCTTCAATCGGAATTGGACATATATTCAACCTTGCTAATCATAAAAAGGCTGTTCCAATCGTTGGTATTATTGCTTTTAGTGTAGCCTTATTTATAGATACACCTGAAGAATTAAAAGTAATTTCAACTTTCACTGATAAGTTCACCTATATTTTCATCGTTGTCCTCCCTCTTTTATTTCTACTTTATTCAATAATAAGAAAGAAGAAAGGAGAACAGTATGTTCCCAAAAAGAGTTAAATTACTTTTAATATTATGTACTAGTTCCCTCCTTTCTGGCTGTTGGGATCAAGAACCATTAAGGGAGGCAAGTTTAGCTTATAGCGTTGGAGCTGATATTACGGAAGAGAATAAACTCCAGCAAACAATCGAGCTCGTAAAAAGTTCAAGCGGAGAGCAATCTTCATTTGAGAATGAAATATATTCAGCAACCGGGCATAACATAATGGATACAGGCGATGCCCTAAAAAAAAATGTGACTGGGAATATTCGCTATTTTAAATATGGTGTTCAATTACTCGGAACCAAAATTCTAAAAAAGGGTATACTCCCCTATTTAGATGTCAGCTTTCGAGATCCAACAAACCCAACTGCTTTAGTAAAACTTATTGCAGTAGATGGTGAAACATCGGAGATACTCGAAAAAAAGAAAATAGGAAATTTACTAATTGGAGATTTTCTAAAGAAAAAAGTGAAAAGCTTAGAAGATATGAGTGTATTTCCAAAAGAAACTTTAGAAACAGCTGCTACAAAAATGTTAGATCCCGGTAAAGACTTTACCCTTCCTTCTATAAAAATAAGAGGAAAAGAAGTAGTTACAAACGGGTTAGCTTTATTTAACAATGATAAATTAACTGGGCATTTACCTTTGCAACAATCTGTTTTATTCGTGTTATTAACCGGAAAAATGGGAACAAGTGCCCGTATAACCCAAAAACTGACTAGTGATGAATCTGAGAAGACATCTGATTATTTAACAATGGAAATTAGTAATCGAAAATTAAAACGCGACTTAAAAATAACAACAGATAAAAAAGGAAATGTTTATGCTCACATTAAGCTCCAATTAAAAGTTATAGCACTTGAATCTCCAAGAGATAATATGTATACAATGGACGATAGAGAAAAACTAAATAAAGAACTTTCTAAACAACTCACGAAAGAAGCGAAAAAAATAACAAGAAAACTACAAAAAGCAAATTGTGATGCTTTCGGTATTGGAAGACATCTTATCGCTTATCATCCTAACTTATGGAAGAAAAAAAATTGGAATAAAGATTATGCAAAAGTAAAATTCAAACCTGAAGTAGAAGTAAGCATTTTGTATAGTGGTGTCTTAAAATAAAAAGGTTGTATGCCGCTCGGGCATACAACCTTTTTATTTCGTATATCGATACACAATTGATTCATATGGTCTTAAGTTAAGTTTTGCAATATCCTTGCTGACATCTTTATAATTCGACAGTAGTACTTCTTGTTTCATTCCATCTAACTGAACGTGCGCTGGTACTGAATACGTTATTTCTTCTCCATAGAAGTTATTTATAACAAGTAGTACTTCACTTTCTGTAGTACGAGTATATGCCCAAATTTTAGGATCATTTTTATCCAAAATAGCATATTCTCCTTCTGTAATTACATCATACGTTTTTCTAAGCTCTATTAACTTTTTATAATGATAAAATACGGACTCTTTATCTTCTAATGCCTTCTCTACGTTTATTTCTTTAAAATTTTCAGCCGCTGAAATCCAAGGTGTACTTGTTGTAAAACCACTGTTCATCTCTTCATTCCACTGCATCGGAGTGCGAGAGTTGTCACGAGATTTTTGCTTTAAAATCCCTATAATCTCTTCTTTTGATAGCCCTTCTTTTAGCTTTATATCGTATATATTTAACGATTCTACATCACGATATTGCTCGATGGACTCAAATTTAGGATTCGTCATACCGATTTCTTCCCCTTGATAAATATAAGGCGTTCCTTGCAGCATGTGCATGGCTGTCGCTAACATTTTTGCAGATTCGTTTCGGTACTTTCCATCATCACCAAAGCGTGACACGATGCGAGGCTGGTCATGATTACACCAAAATAACGCATTCCATCCTCCGCCCTTTTGCATTTCAATTTGCCAGTTAGACATAATCTCTTTTAATTTAATAAAATCAAACTCTGCTTTCGTCCACTTATCACCATTCGGATAATCTACTTTTAAATGATGGAAACTAAACGTCATGCTTAATTCATTACGCTCAGGATTAGAATATTTAATACAATTATCAATTGTCGTAGATGACATTTCTCCAACTGTAATGACATCTTTTCCTGCAAAAACATTTCGGTTCATCTCTTGTAAATATTCATGAACACGCGGGCCATCTGTATAATACTTGCGTCCATCACTTGTCGCAGTACTACCTTCATCGTTTAAAAAGCATTGGTCTTTTGAAATTAAATTAATGACATCTAATCGGAATCCCGTTACCCCTTTATCCAGCCAAAAGCGCATCATATCATATACTTCTTCACGCAGTTTTTCATTTTCCCAATTTAAATCAGCTTGTGTTTCATCAAATAGATGTAAATAATATTGCTCCGTCTTCTCATCATATTTCCAAGCAGATCCACCAAACTTAGACTGCCAATTATTTTTTTCATCACGCCAAATATAGTAATTACGATATGGACTATTTTTATCTTCCTTCGCTTCTTTAAACCACTTATGTTCAGTCGAACTATGATTTACAACAATATCAAGCATAATTTCAATGTTACGTACTTTCGCTTCTGCTAAAAGTTCTTCAAACTCTTCCATCGTTCCGTAAGATGGATCAATGCTGTAATAATCACTTACATCATATCCATTATCATTTTGTGGTGATTGGTATATCGGTGTTAACCAAATATAATCCACTCCGAGTTCTTTTAAATAATCTAGTTTCTCTGTAACCCCTTTTATATCACCGGTTTCTCTATTGTAATAACTATTAAAGCTCTTCGGATAAATTTGATAGACTACACTTTTATGCCAATCCTTCATGTTTAACTTCCTCCTACTTCTGTTTCACTCTTTTTGCAAATAACCATGTTAAAGTAAATGGGATTACAACTGCAATAATCATTCCGACAATAAACATTGGAATCGATTTCGGAATGATAGAAATAAATGCTGGCAATCCCCCAATTCCGATAGCAGGTGCTAATACACCATTTAATGTAATGAATATCGCTGCCACAGCAGACCCTATAATCGCTGCATAAAACGGGAACTTATTTCGTAAATTCACACCAAACATCGCTGGTTCTGTAATACCGAAGTATGCTGAAATGGCTGATGTTGATGCCATACTTTTATCATTTTGATTTTTAGAAATCCAGAACATCGCAAGTGCCGCACTACCTTGCGCAATGTTAGAAAGAGCAATCATTGGCCAAATAAATGTACCGCCATGTTGTGCAATCAATTGTAAATCAATTGCAATAAACATATGATGCATACCTGTAATTACAAGCGGTGCATATAACGCTCCAAATAATACTGCTCCAACTACTGGTACTGTTTCATATACACCTACTAATCCTACTGTTAATAAATCTCCAATATGACGTGTAACCGGACCAATAATTCCTAATGCTAACACACCTGTCACAACGATTGTTGTAATTGGTACAACTAATAATTGAATTGCATTTGGTACATGTTTCTTTAAGAAAATTTCTACTTTACTTAACACAAATGCAGCTACTAAAACCGGCAAGATTTGACCTTGATACCCTACCTTTTCAATTTGGAACAGTCCTAAAATATCGAAGTACTCAATCTTTTGTCCGTCTAAACCAGTCGCTGCTTTTCCATAGTCCCAAGCGTTTAATAAGGCCGGGTGCACAAGCATTAGTCCCATAACAATCCCTAGTATTGGACTACCACCAAAACGCTTCGTTGCTGACCAACCGACAAGTGCTGGTAAGAATACGAATGCTGTATTGGCCATCATATTAATTAAATCCCAAAGCCCGCCTAAGTTCGGATAAACATCTAATAAATTTTTCCCATCAAAAAATAAGTCCTTTGCGCCTAATAGATTGTTAATACCCATTAGTAAACCAGCTGTTACGATCGCTGGTAATATCGGCATAAATACATCCGAAAATATTTTTACAAACTTTTGAGCTGGATTTAACTTCTGATTTCCAGAGTCTTTTACGTCAGCTACAGTCGATTCTTTCATACCTGCAAGCGTTATCAATTCAGCGTAAACACGATCTACATCCCCTGGACCAATTACAACTTGAAATATACCAGCGTTATGAAACGCTCCTTTCACTAATGAAACAGACTGTAATTTATCATTATCTATTTTACTTTCATCTTTTAAAGCGATACGGAGCCTCGTCACACAATGTGCAGCTTGTTCAATATTGTCTTTCCCACCAATATACTGCAACACTTCCTCTGCTGTTTTACGATAGTCTTTCCCCATATTCCCGTCCCTCTTTTCTTTTTTTGATACCGTTTACAATTACATATTAACTCGTATATATAAGTTAGTCAACACTCGTATATACGAGTTTGTGTTTTTTTTATAAAAAAAGAGATGAAACAATATTTTGTTCCACCTCTTTACTTCCTGCGTGCCACATCCGAAAAGTGAAAAATATCTAAACGGTGGCGTGATTCTGTATATTCAAACTGACTTCCATCATACAAATGTGTAAAGTTTTTCACAACGACAACATAGTCTGTTCCATTTAAATCTAAATACTTTCTGTCATCCTCTGTACATGGCTGTACTTCAATTACCCTCTGCGAATAACTAATATGTAGCCCAAGCTCTTTCTCGATGTATTTATAAATCGATGCAGTTGCAATTTCTTTCGTTAATCCTGGAATAAACTCAGATACAAAATGATTTATATCTAAAATTACTTTTTCTCCATCAATATTTCGTACACGTTTAATATGATCAATCTCTGTTTTTTCTTTTACATTTAATAATTTTGCAATTTCTTTTGTGGCTTTTTCTTTGTCCATTTCCACAACTTCCGTAATACAATGACGTCCCAAACGTTCATTTTCTTCTTGGAAACTTACAATACCGCCAAAATTAAATTCAATATTTTTTCGCTTTAAAACAAAAACACCTTTTCCATGAATTTTTTGCACATATCCACGCTCTTGCAGTAAATCTACAGCTTTTCTCACCGTGCCTCGGCTTGCCTCATACTGCTTCATTAATTCTGTTTCTGATGGGATTTTGCATCCCTCTTTTAATTGTTTATTATCAATAGATTTACTGATTTCTGTATAAATTTGTTCATACTTACTCATCATCTACAATAGCCCCTTGTCACCTTCTAATTCTATATGTATTATAACATGCTTCACTCTTCTGCCAATCTCTCACTTATTTTCCAGTACAAGAAAAATATAGGTAAATATTTAATCTTTAAAACGTATTTTTATAAAAATTTTTATATTTTTCTTTTCATTCAAAAAAACATGTAGTATACTAACTTCAAAATCAGAGGAGAAAGGGAGCAAAGAACTATGCTTACTTATACAACAACTGTAGTTACATTTGCACAAAAACATCATCATCATACGTAACCCTTGAAACCTAGCGGAAAAATTACGCGTAGGTACAAGGGTTATTCCCGTTGTACCTACGCTTTGGCAAAAGAGCCATGTAGGTATTTTTTTATCTACATGGCTCTTTTTTTATTGTCAAAAAGCTAGTAAAAAATGATGTTTAAGCAAAACTTACTACAAAGGAGTTAACAAAAATGGAAACGAAAAAATGGGGATTATGGGTTTTAACAGCATTTGTTATCGGGAATATGGTTGGCGGTGGCGTATTTATGCTTCCAGCAAATTTAGCACAAGTATCAGGTCCAATGGGTTCTACACTCGCATGGAGTATTACAGGCCTTGGCGTATTTATGATTGCACTTGTATTTGGAAATTTAGCGATTCGTAAACCAGAATTAAAAGCTGGACCACAAAGCTATGCTCAAGCGATGTTTCCTTCAAAAAAAGCTGGTAAAGTTGCAGGATATAGTATGGCATGGGGATATTGGGCTGCTAACTGGGCTGCAACAGCATCTGTTATTATTTCCTTTGCTGGATATTTATCAACATTCTTTCCAGTTTTACAAAGTAAGCAAATTCTTTTTTCAATAAACGGATTTTCACTAGAACTCGGAAAAGGGTTAACTTTCCTTGTATGTAGCCTTATGCTATGGGGAATTCAATATATTCTTTCGCAAAATATTGATCGAGCTGGAAATATGAATCTACTTGCTACTATTGCAAAAATTATCGGATTTACAATGTTTATTGTAATTACATTGTTCATTTTCAACGCCTCTAATTTCGGAGACGGTCAAACCTTTATGAATGAAGCAGGACAATCAATCTCATTAGGTGGCCAAATCAATTCAGCTGCTATTGCAACACTCTGGGCATTTATCGGTATTGAATCAGCAGTTATGCTTTCTAATCGTGCAAAATCACAGCGCGATGTAAAAAAAGCTACGATTTTCGGATTAATTATCGCTCTTCTTATTTACATGTCAATTACTTTACTTACAATGGGAGCTCTTCCGCAAGATGCTTTAAAGGAGTCTCAAAAACCGTTAGTAGATGCATTAAATTTAGCAATTGGAAATAAAGGTGCATATATAATGGCCTTACTCGCTCTTATATCTTTATTTGGATCTACAGTTGGCTGGATTGTTGTTAGTTCAGAAGTACCTTACCAGGCAGCAAAAAATGGACTTTTCCCTAAGTTTTTCGGGAAAACAAATAAAAAAGGTAGTCCTTCAAAATCACTATTGATTACAAATATAATGACGCAAATTTTCTTATTTTCAACGATTTCTGGTACTGTTTCAGAAGCGTATAGTTTCGCTATCGTCGTAGCAACATTAGCCTATTTAATTCCATACCTTGTTTCTACCTTGTACCAATTAAAATTAGTTATTACAGGAGAAACGTATGATATACTGCCCGGATCTCGAGTAAAAGATGGAATCATTACGACATTAGCGTTGGTATACTCTATTTGGGTTATCAAAACGGGAACTGCTGATTTAAAAACATTCTTCTTAGGAATTGGATTGTTCGTATTAGGTCTTATTCTTTATCCAGTACTAATGAAAGACTCACAAAAAACGGATTAAATAAAGAGAAGCTGCTGGCTTCTCTTTTTTATTAAAAATCTGTAATTAACTTTTCTTTTAGCTCTCCTACAGATAAAGGTTTCGCATAATAAAATCCCTGTACATAATCACAGCTCATTGATTGTAACAAACTCTCTTGCTCTACTGTTTCTACTCCTTCAGCAACTACTGCTAAATTTAAACTATGAGCAATTTCAATAACGGATTTTACAATCGTTCGTTCTGGTTGTGCGTGATCATAATGAAATTCACGAATAAAATTACGATCAATTTTTACAATATCCAGTGGTAGTTGTTTTAAATAATATAAGGAAGAATAGCCAGTTCCGAAATCATCCAAAGCAATTAAAACACCCATATTTCTTAATTCTTGTAATGTAGCAATAATATAATCAAAATGGCGGACTGCTATGCTTTCCGTTATTTCTAATATTAAACGGTTCGGAGGAAAACCAGTTCTCTTTAAAATGCTACGTACAGAGAAAATAAAACGTTTCTGCATTAATTGTTGTATAGATAAATTCACTGATAACTTTAGTCCTTCTTGATAATTGGGCAATGTTTTAAACAATCGGCACGATTTTTCTAATACCCAGTCTCCTAGCTTTATAATAAGTCCAGACTCTTCAGCTACCGGGATAAATTCGTTTGGTGAAATAGGTCCGTCTTCTGTCATACAGCGTACTAGAGCTTCTATACCAGAATATCTCTTCGTTTTCAAATCAATAATAGGCTGCAATACTACATCTAACTCTTCATCACGAATTGCCTTTTGCAAAGCAAACTCAACTTTCATTCTACGATTTATTTTCGCGCGTAGCTCATCTGTAAAGAAACATGCAGCATTTCTCCCCTGTTCTTTTGCACTATACATAGCTAAGTCGGAGTTTTTCAATAATGTTTCCACGTCTTGTCCGTCTTGTGGATAAGAACAAAGTCCTAGACTAGCTGAAATATATACTTCATGGCCTTCAAGAATAAATGGTGCCTGGAAACATGACAACACAGATGTCGCTAACTGCCTCATATCATCTTGTCTATGATTTTTTGTTAACAGCACAAATTCGTCGCCACCTAGCCTAGCCAGAACATCTTTCTCTCCTAGTACATAATGCAACCTTGAAGCGACTTCGCTTAAAAGTAAGTCCCCTATCATATGACCTAACGTATCATTTACTAATTTAAAACGGTCCAAATCAAAGTAAATCATACCAAATTCTTTTTTATCTGCAATCAATTTATTAACGGTCGTTATTAATTGCAAACGGTTCGGCAAACTCGTTAAAGCATCATGATAGGCAAGTTCCCTATAACGACTTTCACTTAGCCGCAACCTCTGTTCCGCTTCTTTTCTACTACTAATATCATTTCGTATTGCGATAAACTGGTAAGGCTCTCCTTTTTCATTTAAAAATGGAACAATTGTTGTTTTGACCCAATAATATGTACCATCTTTTGCTCGATTCCGAATCTCACCTGTCCATACTTTCCCATTCAAAATACGTTTCCATAAGTTTTGAAAAAAGGTTTTCGGATGATGACCTGAATTTAAAATACGGTGATCTTTTCCAATTAATTCTTCTCTTTTGTATTTAGAGATTTCACAAAATTTATCATTTACATATGTAATAAGACCTTTTCGATCTGTAATTGCAACAATTGAAGACTCATCTAATGCTAACTTTAAATCTCGCAACGAAGAGTCATATAATGCATGACCTCTCTGTTCTAGCATGCGCATCTCTCCTTGCTTCTATCTGACTAAAACACAACCTGTTTCTCTTCATAGAAATAGAGATATTTCATTTTCTAATACTAGCCCTTTACATAAATTATCTTTTTAAATAAACCGATTAAAATAACATAATATTATTTGTAATAAAAAGCAATATTATACCGTTTCAATTATAACTGGTAGCTTCCCATATCTCTAATTACTTCGCGCCTTATTATACCGCAATCCTTTTAAGTAGCTCTATGCAAGCCTTGTTTCCAACTAATACCACTCATATCTGATCTCTTTGTTTTTAATAACGAAATAGAAATTAGATCATACTACATAACTATTCACAAATAATAATATGAAAATCTACATTAATGTGCATGTTTTTGAATTACAATAACAAAATATTAACATATTTCCACCTTAACTTTGGAATTATTTTATAAATAAATACTGTATTAAACTAAAAAAGAGGATAGCCTCTTTTTTAGTTTAATACGAATATGGTATTTGCTGATAACCTGGGTATGGCATTGGATACGTTACAGGGTATGGTGATGGATAAGCTACTGGATATGGAGCCGGATAATATCCTCCACTTGTTGCACCTGTTAATGCACCAGCTGTCAGTCCGCCTAACACTCCTCCTACAAAGCTTCCAGGGAAAAATCCGCCTCCCCATGAACTACCACCACCCCAGCCCCATCCGCCTCCGTGATGATGATGGTGATCATAGTGATTGTGTCCTCCATGGTGATGATGTCCACCATGATTGTGTCCTCCATGATGATGATTTCGATAGTACAATCCATTATTTTCTATATAATTCATGTTTCTCCGCTCCTTTTCGATTTTTTCATTTTCATATGCGTTAAGAGTGGGATAAAAAATGGGATAGTACACTGTATGTAGGACAAATGCGGAAAGTATAGGTGAAATGTCTATATTTTGTAAAAAAAGCAAAACACCTTATAATAAAGATGTCATATTACATCTTCTATTTAAGAAGTCTATATTGAAAAAAGATTAGGGGAATTATATAGAAATGAAGAAGCCTATCGTTCAATTACTATTAATATTTACAATTGTATCTATCGTTCTGTTCCTATTAAATACATCGTATATTTCGTTATATACATTTGTCGGTGCTCTATGGTCCATCACAATTGTCGGAATTTCATTCGTTATTTTTATAGAAAATAGATCTCCACAAAGTACGTTAGCATGGTTTTTAGTATTAGCACTTCTTCCTATTATAGGTGTGCTTTTATACGCTATTTTCGGACGCAGCCGCTGGAGAAGAAAAAAACATCTCCATCGTTCAGAAGAACAAAGAAAATTATTCCGTGAAATATTAGAAGGAAGAAGACTAGAGTTATTACTCACAGTCCCACTAAATGAACGTTCCATACATTTAACAGAAGTCATACAAAAATTTGGAGGTGGTCCTGCCGCAGATAAAACAACTACAAAACTTTTAACAAACGGAGATCAAACATTTTCAGAAATTTTGCGAGCTATAGAGCAGGCAAAGCATCATATACATATTCAATACTACATTTATAAATCTGATGAAATTGGTACAAAAGTTCGAGATGCTTTAATACAAAAAGCAAAAGATGGTGTTATTGTACGCTTCCTTTATGATGGCCTTGGAAGTAATACGTTACGACGACGATTTTTGCAACCTATGAAAGAAGCTGGGATTGAAATTGTAGAATTTGACCCTATTTTTTCAGCTTGGTTACTTGAAACTGTCAATTATCGTAACCATCGAAAAATTGTTATTGTAGATGGAAAAATTGGTTTTACCGGAGGACTCAATGTCGGTGATGAATATCTTGGCCGTTCCAAGAAATTTCCTGTTTGGCGTGATAGTCATTTAAAAATAGAAGGAAAAGCATTATATAAATTACAAGCAATCTTTCTAGAAGACTGGCTCTATGCCTCTAGTGGTTTAAATACTTATTCCTGGGATCAATTCATGAATAGACAATACTTCCCAGGTAAAGAGATTTCAAATGCAGAAGGTGCTGTTCAAATCGTAGCAAGCGGACCAAGCTCCGATGATAAAAGTATTCGTAATACATTATTAGCTGTTATGGGCTCTGCAAAAAAATCCATTTGGATCGCTACACCCTACTTTATTCCAGATCAAGAAACTTTAACATTATTACGCTTAAGTGCAATTGCCGGAATAGATGTACGGATTTTATATCCAGGTAAAAGTGATAGCATCATTAGTGATCAAGCATCTCAATCCTATTTCACTCCGCTTTTAAAAGCTGGTGCTTCTATTTACAGTTATAAAGATGGTTTTATGCATGCAAAAATTGTACTCGTTGATGATACAATTGCAACTATTGGAACAGCGAACATGGATGTACGTAGCTTTGAATTGAATTACGAAATTATTAGCGTGCTTTATGAATCAAAAACAGTTCACGACATTAAACGTGATTTTGAAGAAGATTTTAAACATTCAACTGAAATTAAATGGAACTCTTTCCAAAAAAGAAGTATAAAAAAACGCATATTGGAGTCTTTCATGAGGCTCATTTCTCCTTTACTGTAGGCAATCAACTTCATCTTGATTGCTTTTTCTTTTCCCTTTATCCTCCTTCCTTTTCTTTGCATACCATATTAAAACAAGTTATCATAAGATGTATTACTTTATGAAAATAATGTTAGGTGGGAAATACATGTTAGAACAATTTCATATACATGCTGATTTAAAACAACAGCTTTCTACGATTCATGAAAAGAATAAACAAGAAGCTGGTGAAAATGCACATTTAATCGGAACGAAAATATATAAAGCGTCTGATAATAGCATTATTGAAGATGCGATTACAGCACTTCTTCTTGGCAAGAACATTCTATTAAAAGGACCGACTGGTAGTGGTAAAACAGTACTAGCGGAAACTCTTTCTTCTTTATTCCAAAAACCAATGCATAGCATTAACTGCTCTGTCGACTTAGATGTAGAGGGTATTTTAGGATACAACACACTACAAACGAAAGATGGTGCATCTGAAGTTTCATTCGTTAACGGTCCTCTTATGAAAGCAATGAAGAACGGTCACTTCCTATATATTGACGAAATCAATATGGCAAAACCTGAAACGTTACCACTTCTTCACGGCGCATTAGATTACCGTAAAATGATTACAAACCCATTTACACAAGAGGTTGTATACGGTGATGACGAATACCGTGTAATTGCTGCGATTAACGAAGGTTACGTTGGAACAAGTGAACTAAATGAAGCGTTAAAAAACCGTTTCGTTATTATTGAAGTTCCTTACATTCAAGGTGATACATTAAAAGAACTATTATTAGCAGAATCAAAATTAAATGATGTTGCAACAATTGAAAAGTTTGTTGCATTTGCAAGCGACCTTATGCCTTTAGCTCGCGATGGACGTGTAAGTGAAGAAGCAGCAAGTATTCGTGGTATTATCGACGCATGTGATTTAGGTGTATATATTCCTGTTATGCGAGCGATTGAACGAAGCATAATTGCAAAACTTAATGATGAAACAGAACAAATGACTGTCCGTGAATTAGCAGAAAGTTATTTCTTTGAGGGATAATTTATGAGACAAATTTTTAGTGACAAAAAAATTGATGCGTCGCTGTTTCTACAAATGGAAAACTTAATGTATGCCCTTCTAAAAGAAGACGATGCCTATCTTGAATATGGCTATAAAGCATACTACGACGAAATTGAAAAGAAAGTTGTCATTAGTCACTTTTGGGATGATCGAAAAGAAGAAGATACAGTAATCGGATTAAAAAGCGAAGTGTTCTTAAAAGCACTTGGTAATAAACATTACTCGGACATGACTTTAATTCGTTCTTATGCGATTGAATTGCAAGAATCGCCCCTAAAAAAGTTTTTAACACAATTATTTGTTCTATTAGAAGATTTACGCGTTGAGGAAATCGTAAAGAACTTACGTCCTGGCACGAAGCATGTTTTTAAACGTCGAAAAGAAATGTACCGCAATTATTTCGGCTCTCAAAATGAAATAAACCGTGTTCGTAATTATCACGGTGATCGTCTATTTTGCCTATGCTATCTTTCATTAACTAGCGATAAATACGAAATGTTTAATAATGAATATTTTGAGCAAATTGAAGCGATTTTACATGAAACATTCCAAGCACGTAATACAGAAGATATTATGTATATCGTTGAGAAAATTCGCTATCGCTTAGAGGCGCTTCTTGAAAGCGATATGCTTAACAACTATTTCGGACATGCTCCACTTTACTTATCTGTCCTTGCAGACGAAAAGAACTGTCGCGTCGAAGATTTAGCAAATGATGATACGCAGCTTATAGATGATGATGAAAATAAAAACAAAATGGATGAAAGTTTCTCCACATGGCATCGTGAAAATAAAAATAACGAAAACGAGAACTTTTTACGCTTTGAATTAGAAAGCGGAACAAAAACTAATATGATGGGTGATACTGCCCGTGAATCAGAAGATGGCGACCAAGCACTTGGTTCTGTACAAGGTACTTCACAAAAAAGTACACAATCCAACTTTGATGGCGCTGATACAGAAGAAGCAAGGGCTTCACACGCTTCTAGCCAGCACGACGGTGCATACGGTAAGTATAATGTAGGTGCTTCTCATACTTTTAAAGAAGCTCGCAAACCAAACTCAGATGAGAAAAAAGATTACCAAGCTATCAAATCAGTCGTCAATAAAGATGTAAAAGAATTAAAGAAAATTATCGAAAAAACAATTGAAAATAAAACGAATGCGAATAGTGATAAATATTACGGAAGACTTCGTAAGAAATTCCTTCGTATTTATACCGAAAAACAACCGCGTATGTTTTATAAAAAAGGACAAGAGTCACAAGAACTCGATGTTGCATTCCAACTATTAGTTGACTGTTCTGGTTCTATGTATAACAAAATGGAAGAAACGAAGAAGAGTGTTGTACTATTCCATGAAGCTTTAAAGTCTTTAAAAATCCCGCACGCTATTAGCGGATTTTGGGAAGATGCCTCTAGCGCTAAACCTGAAGATAAGCCGAACGTTATCCATGAAGTTGTAAATTATAAAAACTCAACGTTGCCAAACGTTGGTCCAGAAATTATGCAACTTCGTGAAGAAGAAGATAACCGCGACGGATATATTATTCGTATCGTTTCTGAAAAACTTGCCAAAAGACCTGAGAAACATAAATTCTTACTAGTCTTCACAGACGGTGAGCCTTCTGCGCTAGACTATCAACAAGACGGAATTTTAGATACGCATGAAGCTGTTAAACTCGCGCGTAAAAGTGGTATGGAAGTAATCGGTATCTTCATCGAAGAAGGCGAAGCGAAAGAAGCAACTTATCAATTGATGAAAAACATTTATAACCATCACTTCTTAGTTGCAAATCATGCTGAAGATTTACGATTGAAGATTAAACCATTGCTGAAAAAACTATTACTGAAGACGATTGAATAGAAAATAGGAGCCTTGTGGCTCCTGTTTTTTCGTTCAATTACTTTGTTTCTGGTTGAAACTTGTATGGAATGGCTACTTCTAATAAAGATTCAAATCCTCCGTCATAGTATGGGAAACGCTCATTCGCAATTGTTCGATCTACCCACTCTATTGCAGAAATTTCACCTTCATCTTCCGCAATAAGTTCCCCTTTTACTACATTCGCTCGGAATGTAAAAAATAGTGCATGATTCCCTGATTCTTCAAAGAATTTTTCATTGACCGCAACAAGCCCCCCAGCCAAGGCGGTTAAACCTGTCTCTTCTTTCACTTCTCTTATTAGTGCTTCCTCTAATATTTCACCTTTTTCCACAGCCCCACCTGGCAATGACCAAACGTTTTGTTCTACATTATGTACCATTAATATTTTATCTGTTTCTTCGTCATGTATTAGTGCGTATACGACATCAACTCTTTGCATAAGACTTCTCTCCTCCCAAAAATAATGAAGAGCCGATTCCTAAGAATCGACTCTTCCTATTAATTCATCACTAACTCAGCTGTGAGCTTTTTTTTTAACTTAGCCAGCATGTCCGTTGTCATTTTGTCTAAATCGTATTCTGCTTTAAAGCCCCACTCTTTCATTGCTGCAGTTGCGTCAATAGAGTTTGGCCAGCTATCAGCGATTGTTTGACGAGCTGGATCTACTGCATAATCCATTGTAAACGTCGGAATGTGTTTACGAATTGACGCTGCAATTTGCTCTGGCTCGAAGCTCATTGCTGTAATGTTAAATGCATTTCTATGCACTAGCTTACTTGGATCAGCTTCCATTAATGAAATGATCGCTTGTAAAGCATCAGGCATATACATCATGTCCATGTACGTTCCTTCAGCAATGTATGAGGTGTATGCACCTTTTTTAATTGCCTCATAATAAATTTCAACTGCATAATCAGTCGTTCCGCCTCCTGGAGGAGCTACGTAAGAAATTAAACCTGGGAAACGGACACCGCGCGTATCTACGCCAAATTTTTGATGATAATAATCACATAGTAATTCTCCTGCCACTTTGTTTACCCCATACATCGTAGTAGGACGCTGAATTGTATCTTGCGGTGTATTATCTTTTGGCGTCGATGGACCGAATGCACCGATAGAACTTGGCGTGAAGAACTTACAGTTTAATTCACGAGCTGCTTCTAGAGCATTTACAAGCCCACCCATATTTAAATTCCATGCAAATAACGGATTTTTTTCTGCTGTTGCTGAAAGTAAAGCTGCTAAATGAATAATTGTATCTACTTCATTACGCTTTGCGATATCATGTAGTTTTTGTCCATCTGTTACATCTAACGTTTCAAATGGACCAGACGTTACTACTTCACTATCTGTTTCACGAATATCTGTTGCAATAACATTTGATGCGCCGTATACATCACGAAGTTTCATTACTAGTTCAGAACCAATTTGCCCTAAAGAACCGGTTACTAGAATTTTTTTCATTTTCCCCACTCCTCATTTGCAAGCTATTCAAAAGATGTCGTTACTTAAATGATGCCCATTTCTTTTCCTACTTTTTCATACTTAAGAATTGCTTCATCTAACATTTCTTTCGTATGAGCTGCTGTAGGCATATTACGAACGCGTCCTGTTCCTTTTGCTACAGTTGGGAACACGATAGATTTTGCGTATACCCCTTCTTCATTTAGACGTTTACTAAATTCTTGTGTTAATACTTCGTCCCCAATGATACAAGGTGTAATTGGCGTTTCACTTTCTCCAATGTTAAAGCCAAGTTCTTTTAATCCTTGTTTCAAGTAGCGGCCATTTTCCCATAAGCGATCGTGTAACTCTGTGCTTTCCATTAAGATTTCAATTGATCTCATGCAAGCTGCTGCATCAGCTGGTGTTAATGCTGTAGAGAATAAGAATGGACGTGAACGAACTTTTAACCAGTCAATTAAGTTTTGTTTCCCTGCTACATATCCACCAATTACCCCAATTGCTTTTGATAATGTACCAATTTGGAAATCAACTTTATCAGAAAGACCGAAGTGCTTTACAGTTCCTGCACCTTTTCCAAGTACACCTGAACCGTGTGCATCATCTACGTATGTCATTAAATCTAACTCTTCTGCAATCTCAACAATTTCTGGTAGTTTTGCAACATCTCCATCCATTGAAAAGACACCGTCTGTAATTACCATTAATTTATTGTAAAGACCTGATTCTTTCGCCGCAATTGCTTTTTGGCGTAAATCTTCCATATCCGAATGTTTATAAACAATAATTTTTGCTTTTGATAGACGACTACCATCAATAATAGAAGCATGGTTTAATTCGTCTGAAAGAATTGCATCATTTTTATCCATAACAGCTGAAATCGCTGCCATATTACAGTTAAATCCTGATTGATAAGCAATTGCTGCTTCTGTATGTTTAAACTTTGCAATTGTTTCTTCTAACTTAATATGCAAATCTAAAGTACCGTTAATTGTACGAACAGCCCCTGCTCCAACACCGTACTTATGAATAGCACCAATTGCTGCTTCTTGCAAACGGCTATCTGTTGCTAATCCAAGATAGTTGTTTGAAGATAAGTTAATATATTCTTTTCCGCCAATTGTAATGATCGGTCCATTTGAACTCTCAAGCGGATCAATTACGTTATAAAGCCCCTTTGATTTTAAATCCTCTAAATTTTCTTCTAAAAATTTCGCAAGTGTTTTACTAGACATCGTGAAGCCTCCCATCGTTCATGTAAGCGGATTATTGTCTTAATAGTTCTAATAATCCCTCTACTAGCTTAACACGTTTTCAGAATTTATTATAGAAAAATAGTTTAAAGTAACCGCTTACAATTTTAGATTATATATGATTCATTACAATAAATCTATTATTTACTTTTCATATTTGATAGAATTAAAAAAATATTTCAGGAGGTTTCAAACATGGCATTTACAGAATCTGATGTATACAATAACACAGCATTTTTCGAACAATATATGAAACGAAGATACCGAGAAAATAGCCCAAATGAATCCATTGAAAAACCAGTATTCTTTCAGCTCATTGGTCATGTACGAGGAAAACAAATTCTCGATTTAGGCTGTGGTGATGCTAAGTTTGGCGCGGAATTATTAGAAAAGGGATGCTACTCTTACACCGGCATTGAAGGCTCTGAACTTATGTATGAAAAAGCTAAAAAACAACTAGAAAATAAAAATGGATCTGTTCATTTTTTAAACCTCAAAGATTATACCTACCCCTCTTCCACTTTTGATTTAGTAACATCTAGACTCGCCTTACATTATATTGAACATCTTGATACCATTTTTCAAAATGTGTTTCAAACTTTAAAAACAAATGGCACCTTTACCTTTAGCGTTCAACATCCCGTTATTACTTCTTCGTTTGAAAGCTTACAAACAAGTGGTAAAAGAACGAGTTGGCTCGTCGATGATTACTTTAAACTAGGCAAACGGGTTGAACCATGGATTGACCAAGAAGTTATTAAATATCATCGTACAACGGAAGATTATTTCACATTATTACAGCAAGCTGGATTTACCATTACATCATTAAAAGAAGCTACACCAAATCCACCCTATTTTCAAAATGAAGAAGAGTATAAACGTCGCTTACGTATTCCTCTCTTCCTCTTATTTTCTTGTACCAAATAAAAAAAACGATGAATCACTCATCGTTTTTTTTATCTCATTACCTGAGCAACTTCTTTAACTACACGTCTTCCTCTTCCGTGAGGTATACAAAGCGGTGTTCCAAACAACGGATCCGTACTAATTTGACACTCCATTCGGAATACATCACGTACTAGTTTCTCATCTACCACTTCTTCAGGTTTACCTTGTGCATATATTTGTTTATCCTGAATGGCTACAATGTTATCTGCATAGCGACATGCTAAATTTAAATCGTGTAATACCATGACAATTGTTCTTTGTTCTGTTTCATTTAATTCGAATAATAAATCTAGCACCTCAATTTGGTGAGTCATATCTAAATATGTAGTAGGCTCATCCAGTAAAATAATATCTGTATCTTGTGCAAGCGTCATTGCAATCCAAGCACGTTGTCGTTGTCCACCTGAAAGAGCATGCACATCACGCTCAGCAAATTCTGTCATACCTGTTGCTGCAAGTGCCTTCTGTACCATTTCCTCATCTTTTTCTGACCACTGTTTCAGCCATGTTTGATATGGATAGCGTCCTTGTTTTACAAGTTGCAATACTGTAAGCCCTTCAGGTGCTTGCGGTCCTTGCGGTAAAATTGCCATTTGACGAGCAATTTGCTTAGTTTGCATACTTTGAATAGCTTGATTATCTAACAAAATATCACCAGTTGTTGGCTTTAATAATCTAGCTAGTGAACGTAATAAAGTTGATTTCCCGCAACCGTTGGAACCGATAAAGATTGTAATTTCACCTTTTGGAATTTCTAAATTCAACTCATCGATAATAATTGTTTCACCATAAGACAACGTCAAACGTTTCGTCTCCAATGCTTTTTGCATATTCATCTCCCTTTATGAATTCCGACTTTTATAAAGTAAATAAATAAAATAAGGTGCACCAATTGCTGATGTAAATACCCCTGCTGGAATTTCAAGTGGTGTGAAAACTGTACGCCCAATTAAATCTGCAGCAAGTACTAGAATTGCACCAACAATAGCTGCAACTGGGAGTAATGCACCGTATAAAGAACCAACTAGCCTTCGTGAAATATGAGGTGCCATTAAACCGACAAATCCAATTCCTCCGGCGAAGGCAACTGCTCCCCCAATTAAAGCCGTACTAAGTAATAACATGAATACGCGTGACTTCGTTAAAGGAACACCAAGTCCTACCGCAATATCATCCCCTAGCTCTTGCGCATTTAAATGTCTAGCAGCTATAAATGATATTACCGTTAAAATGAGAACCCACGGTGCAAGCACCATAACGTTTTGCCATGAAGAACCATAAACAGTACCTGTAATCCATACATTCGCTTGACTCGCTTGATAAATTGGTGCTAACAACATAAACAAAGTCGTTGCCGCTTTCGTTAATGCCCAAAACCCCACACCAATTAAAACAAGACTAATCGGCGATAACCCGTCATTTCTCCATGCAAATAAATATACAAAAAGCGCCACAATCGTTGCCCCAACAAAGGCTGCTAACGGCATATAATGAATGCTTACAGTTAGCGCATTATTTTTATCACTAAATATAGCTAAAAACAATACAACTGCAACACTTGCCCCGCCCGTAATCCCGATGATATCCGGAGAAGCAAGTGGATTTCGAACGAGACCTTGTAAAATACATCCTGCTACAGCAAGCGCAATTCCTACGAGGATAGCAATTAAAATACGTGGCATACGAAACTTATTCACAACCATATTTGACATCGCATCGCCATTTCCAGTAATTGCTTGCCATACGTCATAAGGAGCAATTTTCATGTCTCCCATACCTGCGCTCGCAAAGAATAATCCTATTAAAACAACTAGTAAACTTAACAAGACGAGACAAGCTCGTTTATACATTAAAAACGAGAGCTCACCTTTTCCTATACGAAACGGAATATATTTCTTCATTTGCTAAGCCCTCTCTTACGTGCAATATAAATAAAGAATGGAGCTCCAATAAATGCTGTCATAACTCCTACTGGTACTTCTTGTGGCATAATGACATATCTTGCTGCTATATCAGCCAATATTAGTAGTATTGCACCTAACAATCCGCTATAAGGCACTCTCCATCTGTGGTCAACTCCAACAAGAAATCTCGCAAAATGCGGAGTAATAATTCCAATAAATCCAATTGGGCCAGCAACCGCAACCGAACCACCAGACAACAGTACAATAATAAGTAACACGAATGATTTCATTAAAATTGTTCGTTGTCCAAGTCCTTTCGCGACGTCTTCTCCCATCATCAATGTATTTACTTTCCCTGCCATCATAAGAGATGCAATCCATCCTATTAATAAATATGGGAATACAGATTGTAAAATTTCTAACTTTCTCCCTTGCACAGATCCAGCAAGCCAAAATAATACCTCTTCAAGTGCTTTTTCATTTAACACAAGTAATCCTTGTGTTAATGATGAAAATAACGCACTAATTGCGACCCCTACTAACGTTAACTTAAGAGGAGTAGTTCCTTCTTTTCCTAAAGAACTAGAAGCAAATACAAGTACAGCTGCAACCGCCGCTCCTAAAAAGGCAATCCATGTGAAAGCTGATAATGATGTTACTGAAAAGATTACAATTGCTACAACTATGAAGAACGCAGCACCTGAATTTAATCCAATAAAATCTGGAGAAGCAAGTGGATTCTTAGTTAAAGTTTGCATAAGACAACCAGCAATGGCTAAACTAGCACCAACACTAGCTGCAATTAACGCCCTAGGCAGACGTACATTTTGAATAATAATATGTTCATTGGAACCGTTAAAATGGAAAAAAGCATCCAATGCTAGTTTCCAACTCGTATTTGTATACCCGAAAATAATACTTCCCCAAATACAAATAACGACTGCAATGATTCCAACAAATAATCCAATCCATTTTGCTCGATTTGTTTTTAATAACATGCAGCGTTTCCCCTTCAATGTATAATGATACGTTGTTAGTGTATTTCAACTTAATTCTCATTGTCAACGGAAATGAGAATTATTTTCACCCATATGTATTGACAATCAAAAGATAAAGGCTTAATATCATGCTTGCTATTGAAAAATATTCTCAACATGTAGGGGGTACATAATGAATTTCATGCGGAAGAAATCGTTTACAGTATTTGTATTTTTACTAGCATTTTCAATGCTTTTAAGCGCTTGTGGAAAATCAAATAACAAAGAAGAATCTACAAAAGAAGATAATAAAAAAGAAGTGGTTACTGTAGAACATGCAATGGGTAAAACAGAAGTTCCTGCTAATCCAAAACGTGTAGTTATCTTAACAAATGAAGGAACTGAAGCTTTACTTGAATTAGGTGTGAAACCAGTTGGTGCTGTAAAGTCTTGGACTGGTGACCCATGGTATCCACATATTAAGGATAAAATGAAAGATGTAAAAGTTGTTGGTGATGAAGGACAAGTTAACGTTGAAACAATTGCTTCTTTAAAACCAGACTTAATTATCGGTAATAAAATGCGCCACGAAAAAGTGTACGAACAACTAAAAGCAATTGCACCTACTGTGTTCTCAGAAACATTACGTGGTGAATGGAAAGATAACTTCAAATTTTATGCAAAAGCATTAAATAAAGAAAAAGAAGGTCAAAAAGTTGTAGCTGATTACGAATCACGTATAAAAGATTTAAAAGGCAAACTTGGCGATAAAGTAAACCAAGAAATCTCTATGGTTCGTTTCATGCCTGGTGATGTTCGTATTTATCATGGCGATACATTCTCTGGTGTTATTTTAAAAGAACTTGGATTTAAACGTCCTGGAGATCAAAATAAAGATGATTTTGCAGAGCGTAACGTATCTAAAGAGCGTATTTCTGCTATGGATGGTGACGTATTATTCTACTTCACATTCGATAAAGGAAATGAGAAAAAAGGATCTGAACTAGAAAAAGAGTATATAAACGATCCTCTATTTAAAAATTTAAATGCAGTAAAAAATGGTAAAGCATACAAAGTTGATGACGTTATTTGGAATACAGCTGGTGGCGTAATGGCCGCTAACCTACTATTAGATGACATTGAAAAACGCTTTGTTAAATAATATTTCCTTAACCAGCTCCCTTCTGTGGAGCTGGTTATTTTTCAATTCACTTAAATGTCACATTATTTCGTTTTGTATTTTTATTCCCAATATGTTATATTGAGAAAGTAAATAGAATATATTTTCTTTATATCAGAATAAATGTTTTAATCTAAATTTTCTGATTAATCAATATTTTATTTTCTTTTAGAATTCAATTATTACATTTGAAAACGCTTATCATCTCGTTTTCAGGGCAAAATACAGTAACGGTCGAAGAAAAATAGAACTTTTTTAGAAATTTTCTTTCTATTTCCATATAATTCTATTGACTTCTAAATATTTTGTAAATTAAAATGATTACATAAATATCCGTTATACAGGATTAGGGGGAAACAAAAATGGATGCAGCTTTAAAATTAGACAAAGCTGGAGAGCAACAATCACCAAAAAAACATCCACCAGGGTTATACTTGTTGTTCTTTACAGAAGCATGGGAAAGATTTAGTTATTACGGAATGCGTGGCTTATTAGTTCTTTATTTAACAACGAGCTTAGTAAGTGGCGGTTTAGGATTTGATAAAGCAGTTGCCGTTCAAATTTACGGTATTTTCACAATGTTAGTATACTTCACACCGATTCTCGGCGGTTGGTTAACTGACCATTTCATTACGAAACGACATGCCATTACTATTGGCGGTATCATTATGGCGATTGGTAACTTCGTACTATTTTCAATGAATACGAAAACTGGACTATTTTTAGGATTAGGCTTATTAGTTATTGGTAATGGATTCTTCAAACCAAATATTTCGACTTTACTAGGTCAATTATATAGCGACAACGATTCTCGTCGTGATAGTGCCTTCACTATCTTCTACATGGGAATTAACTTAGGAGCTCTTATCGCTCCATTCATTTGCGGTTACTTCACAGATTACAAATATGGATTCCTAACAGCTTGTATCGGTATGATCATTGGACAGGTTGCTTTTAATTTCTTAGCACCTCGTTACTTAGGAACAATTGGTACAACTGTTGTAGGTAAACAATCTAAAGAAAAGACTGCAAAAGTAATTGAGAAAAAACCTTTAACATCACAAGAGAAAAAACGTACAGCTGCAATTTTAATTTTAACTTGTTTCGTTGTATTCTTCTGGGCAGGCTTTGAACAAGCTGGTAGTTCTTTAACACTTTACACAGATAAGTTCGTAGATCGTACAATTGGTGGATTTACAATTCCAACACCTTGGTTCCAATCTGTAAACCCACTATTCATTATCTTACTAGCATTACCTGTTTCAGCTTTATGGATTAAACTTTCAAAAACAAAAAATGGTGATTTAAAAATCCCTACAAAAATGGCTTTCGGTATGATTTTACTAGGAATCGGGTACTTAGTTTTAACTTTAGCTGTTCTAAAAACTGGTAGCGATGAAGGTAACATTACAATGAAGGCAAACTTACTATTCATTGTATTCACTTACATGTTCCATACAATCGGTGAATTATTCTTATCACCAATCGGATTATCTATGGTTAGTGCAATCGCTCCTGTTAAATTAGCATCATTATTAATGGGTGTATGGTTAGCTGGTACTGGATGTGCAAACTTCTTAGCAGGACAATTAGCTGCTTTCACTCAATCTTTAGGATATTTAGAAGTATTCGCAAGCATCGGTATTATCGTAATCGTACTGGGATTAGTACTTCTTATGTTCTCTAAGAAAATTGCACATATGATGGAATAACAAAAAAAGACGCTTCTAATTTTAGAAGCGTCTTTTCTATTACTTCTCCTCTAAAGCCGTCACGTTCACGTGAACGCTTTCTCCAGGATTAGATACATCATACACTTGAGCAACCCCGCTCTGCTCGTCACAGCTCTCAATCCATACTGGTACGCCCTCATATGTAACGTCAATTCTACTTGAAGAAGATAAAATTTGCTTCACACGTTTTACATCCATACTACTATCCCTCCTTTTGCTTACTACACTCCTTTCTATTTTTTCTTTTCCTTTTAGAATATATTCCGTAAGGCAGCATGTTGATTGATAGTCATTTCTTCCTCACATGCTAATATTTACTCTCTCGCTACCTTTCTGACAAATAAAAAAAGACGTATATTCTACACGTCTTTTTCCATAATATTCAAATTTTAAGAAAATAATGTTTTTACTACCGCACTTACTTTATCATTATGGATTTGATAATACACTTCTAATCCTCGTCTTTCAAAGCGTACTACTTTATTTTGCTTTAACTTCGTTAAATGTTGTGAAACAGTTGATTGTGGAATTTCTAATACTTCCTGTAGCTGTGTTACATTACATGTTCCTCTTTGCATAAGTTCCATTACTAGACGTAGACGAAGTGGGTGAGCTAACGCTCTTAACATTTGTACATCTTCTTCTGAAATACGACATTCGAATTGATTTTGGCTCATAAAGTTCCCCTCATTTTCGTTTTTATTTGCGTTTTTATGTTCTTTTTATTTATTTATATATCTGTTCTTATATTTCCTGTTACGACATAACTTTATCAACCTATAAAGCCGAAAAATTTTTCCATCTTCATCAGCAAAAATTCTGGAAAAAATCCTTGCTGATTTTGAATATTATACTATATGATATAACGAAAAAGCAAAATAATGGCCTACGAATACTTTGCTTGCAAACGTTGTTTTATCAGGCTTTTTGTTATATTTTCACCTCATTGAAATGCACAGTAACGGTATTGTAAAATACCGTCTATAATTGATAACCTATCGTAATGTAGTTGAACTATAATTAACCTCTTTGTTACGCTAAAAGGAATTTTCAGTAAAAAGAGATGATGTGATATTAAAAATTTGTTTCTTATTTTTTATTCGTATTGCAAGCGGTTGGATTGTTGTGCAAAACTTCCTATTAAATCCACTCACCGTTCCCCCCACTAGATCAAACAGGACAGATAATTGCATATATCAAACTTTATACTTAATATAAAAGACTTCATCTAATATACGCCTATAAGGAACATGCCATCTGAATAAGCAAAATAATATGCACATAGTTTATACAGCACACTTAAATTCATTTGAGTGTGTTTTTTGTCTACTTTATGAACAAAGCTTTTCTTTTAACACTATTATGGAATAATTATACTTTTTTACGTTGACAATAGTGTTGAAGGAGAATATACTAAGCATGTAAGTTGATTGTGAATAGTTTCACAAATAATGTGAATTTCTTCACATATAATAGATAGGAGTTGTCATTATTATGAGTACTTGGACACAAATTTATGACCCATTAAACAATATTTGGTTATCTGCACTAATCGCAGCACTTCCAATCTTTTGTTTCATCATTTGTTTAATGGGATTCAAAATGAAAAGTTACATGGCTGGTCTTTATAGTGTGATTGTCGCTATTATCCTTGCAATATTTGTTTATAAAATGCCAGCAACAGTAGCTGTAGCATCTGCCGGATTCGGTGTTTTATCTGGATTTTATCCAATTTGTACTATCGTTATCGCTGCAATTTTCCTTTACAAATTAACTGTTAAAACAGAGCAATTCAATATTATTCGCGATAGTATTTCAAGCATTACAAATGATCAACGTTTACAAGTATTATTAATCGCTTATTCCTTCGGTGCTTTCTTAGAAGGCGCAGCTGGTCTAGGAGTTCCAGTTGCTATTACAGCTGCACTACTTGTAGGTATGGGCTTTAATCCATTAAAAGCAGCAGGTATTTGTTTAGTAGCTAATATTGCTGGTGGTGCTATGGGTGCTATGGGTATTCCAGTTACAGTACCAGCACAATTAACTCAACTTGACGCATTAACTATTGGTCGTCAAACTGTTCTTATTTTACCTTTCATTAGTGTTATCTTACCTTTCTTACTTGTTTCAATGGTCGATGGAATTAAAGGTATTAAAGAAACTTGGCAAGGTATTCTTGTAAGTGGTGTTTCTTTCGCTATTACTCAATTCGCTGTAACTTACTTCTTAGGCGCAGAACTTACTAATATTTTCGCAGCCGTTGTAAGTATGATCTCTCTTGCATTATTCTTACGTGTTTGGCAACCAAAATCTTCTACTAAAGAAGAAAAACAAGAAACTAAAGTATCACATACATTCAATCAAATTTTATATGCTTGGTCTCCATTCGTATTCTTAACTGCATTTGTAACAATCTTTAACTTAAAACCGATTAAAGCTTTATTTGCTCCAGATGGTGCGTTAGCAAACTTAGTATTTAACATTCAGTTCCCTGGTCTTCATAATGCTGTTATGAAAACTACACCAATTACAAAAGCTGATACACCTTTCGCAGCTGTTTTCAAATTTGATGTATTCTCTTCTACAACTACTGCGATTGTACTAGCAATTATCGTTTCACTTATCGTTTACCGCGTAAAAGGTAAAATGGTTAAAGAATTAATGATTGAAACAATGAAAGAATTAAAAGCTCCAGTATATACAATTTGTAGCGTTATCGCATTAGCTTACGTAGAGAACTACTCTGGTATGTCATCTACACTTGGACTTGCATTCTCTTCTACTGGTAATGCATTCCCAATTCTTTCTCCAATCTTAGGATGGATTGGCGTATTCATTACAGGTTCAGTAGTTTCAAGTGGTTCTTTATTCGCACCACTTCAAGCAGTAACAGCAGACCAGTTAAACATCGTTCCTTCTACACTCGTTGCCTTAAACGTAGTAGGTGGTACAATGGCAAAAATGGTTTCACCACAATCTGTAGCAGTTGCTTGTGCCGCAGTTGGACTAGTTGGTAAAGAATCTGCTCTATTTAAAACAGCAATGAAATACAGTTTAATCTTCTTAGCTGTTATTAGCTTACTTCAATTAAACGCTGTATTTAATATCTTTTAAAAATAAAACACCGATCCAAATGGATCGGTGTTTTTCACATTACATTTCTTTATTTTTTAATAAAGAAGCTCCAGCAATTTCAGGGTGAGTCATTTCGAATGGATCTAAAATAATATCCAATTCCTCTTCTGTCAGTACACCATGCTCTAAACATAACTCCCTAACAGATTTTCCTGTTTCAATCGCTTCACGTGCAATACGAGATGCTGCTTCATAACCAATATGAGGATTAACTGCTGTAATAATTCCAACACTTTTCTCAACATATTGCTTCAGCAATTCTTCATTTGCTGTAATTCCTTCAATACAATATTCACGGAATACACGGAATCCATTATTCATAATACTAATAGATTGAATTAAATTAAATACAAGCACAGGCTCCATTACGTTTAACTCTAATTGTCCCGCTTCTGATGCTAGGCAAATTGTATGATCATTTCCAATTACTTGGAATGCGACTTGGTTAATCACTTCTGCCATAACTGGATTTACTTTACCTGGCATAATCGATGAACCTGGCTGACGTGCTGGCAATTGAATTTCAGCCAACCCAACACGTGGCCCAGACGCCATAATACGAAGATCGTTTGCAATTTTAGACATGTTCATCATACATACTTTAAGTGCTGCAGATACTTCTGTGTATGCATCTGTATTTTGCGTTGCATCAACTAAATGCTCTGCACCAACAAGTGGGAACCCACTAAACGTTCTTAAATGTTTTACCACCTGTTCAATATACGTAGGATTTGCATTTAATCCTGTACCAACAGCTGTCGCCCCCATATTCACTTCATATAAATGTTGACGAGACTGTTTAATTCTTTTTATATCGCGCGCAAGCACTCGGCTATACGCTTCAAATTCTTGTCCAAGGCGAATTGGAACTGCATCTTGTAAATGTGTGCGTCCCATTTTAATAACGTGATCAAACTCTTTTGCTTTTTTACGAAAAGCAGAATGAAGTTCTTCCATTGTAATAAGAAGCTTTTCTAACATCATAAGAGTTGCAATATGAATCCCTGTTGGAAACGCATCGTTCGTTGATTGGGCCATGTTCACATGAGTGTTTGGGCTAATTTTCGCATACGCACCTTTTTCATATCCCATACGTTCTAACGCTCTATTCGCAATTACTTCATTTGTATTCATATTAATAGAAGTTCCGGCTCCGCCTTGAATAGGGTCCACGATAAATTGATCATGAAACTTTCCATCAACAATTTCTTGCGCTGCTTCTGCAATTTCATGTCCAATGTCTTTAGCTAAGTAACCAGTATCTATATTCGCAAGTGCCGCCGCTTTTTTCACAATTGCCATTGCTGTAATGAGTGATGGATGAATGCGATATCCTGTAATTGGGAAGTTTTCTACAGCACGTAATGTTTGTACACCATAATAAGCTGCACTTGGTACTTCTTTTTCACCTAAAAAATCTTTTTCTATACGTATATCCTTCGTTGCTATCATTTTTATCACCTATACTTTTTCATTCTAAATCCTTATCCAAAAAATCCGCCCTCTAAAAACACGAGTATCATTCAGAAGAATTTTTCAGTATCCACCTTCACTATATAGTACCTTTTTTGAAAGCGCAAACATTTATTTTTCTGTATATCCTTTTTATTAAAGTTTATAGAAAATCATTCTCCTACTTTCCTTATTTCCACTCGTTTAATTTGATGCATATCCTTTTCAAGGACTTTAAAATAAAAACCGTGTTTCTCAATAATATCTCCTTCAGCAACGATTTGTTTTTGTACCATAATCCAGCCACCAATTGTATCTACATCATCAGCAATTAAATGTATGCCAAGCAAATCATTTACTTCACTAATAAGCACTTTTCCCTCTACGATTTTATAGCCTTCACTTACATGCTCTATAGGTGGATTCTCATCTTCATCGTATTCATCTCGAATTTCTCCAACAATTTCTTCTAAAATATCTTCTAGTGTAACAATCCCTGCTGTACCACCATATTCATCATACAATACAGCTAATGGAATGTGTTTTCTTTGCATTTGTAATAGTAAATCATGAATTGGAATATTTTCTAGCACTTCAATAACTGGCCTTGTATATGGCATAATCGAGCACTCCTCGTCCCGATTACCATCCATATAACGAATAAATAAATCTTTTACATTAACCATCCCAATAATTTCATCTTTATCTTCACCAAATACAGGATATCTCGTGTACTTTTCTTGCGCGATTACTTTAATATGTGTTTCAAATGGTTCGTCCTCATATAAGCCTACAACTTCCGTACGAGGTACCATAATTTCTTTTGCTACTCTATTATCAAATTCAAAAATATTATTTACATATTTAAATTCCCTTTGGTTAATCTCTCCGCTCTCATAGCTCTCAGATAAGATTAACCTTAATTCTTCTTCTGAATGAGCTACTTCATGTTCAGAAGCTGGATGTAATCCGAATAAACCAGTTACAACCCTCGCTGAACCATTCAAAGCCCAAATAAACGGATACATAACTCGGTAAAAATAAATAAGTGGTTTCGATAACAATAAGCTAACTTGTTCTGCTTTTTGTATAGCAAATGTCTTTGGAGCAAGTTCCCCAATGACAACATGTAAAAATGTAATTACTGCAAAGGCAATAATAAATGAAACTGTACTGGAAATTGTAGGTGAGAATTGCAATTTTAAAAACAACGGCTCGAGTAAATGTTTAATGGTTGGTTCCCCTAACCACCCGAGCCCTAAAGCAGTAATTGTAATACCTAGCTGACAGGCCGATAAATATTCATCTAAATTTGTAGTTACCTTTTTAGCGGCCAGTGCACCTCGTCTTTTTTCGCTAACGAGTTGATCAATACGACTGCTACGTACCTTAATAATTGCAAATTCAACAGCCACAAAAAATGCTGTTAACCCAATAAGAATGACTACCATCAATAATTTTAAAATATCCACATATGCTCTTTAGCTTTCTTAGCTAAAGTTACACCTCCTTTTAAAAAGAAGTTTCACTTTAGTTTCTTCAATTATTGGAAAGCAACTCTATATAAAATCCACCAATTTTCAAACCTCATACAATTCTAAAGGTAAACCATCAGGGTCTTGGAAAAAGACGAATTTCTTCCCCGTTATTTCATCAATACGGATCGGTTCGATCTCAACACCACATTGATTTAAATGCTTCACAGCTTCTTCTATATTTGTAACAGCAAATGCTAAATGTCTAAGACCGGCTGCTTCTGGAAAACTTTTGCGCTCAGGCGGATTTGGAAATGAAAATAATTCGATTTGATACTCTTCTCCTACACATAAATCTAATTTATAAGAATCTCGTTCCTTTCTATATACTTCATTCATTTCTTTAAACCCTAATATTCTAGTATAAAAATACTTTGACGTCTCATAATTCGAACAAATAATTGCAACGTGATGCACTCTACATATATTCATACTCTCTCTATTCCTTTCTTTACCAAAGATGCATATTCTCCCTTGAAATGAAAAACATATATAGCAGAATATCTCTTTTAGGGGGCTTACCATGAAATTCATTACTTTTTTCGTCGGATTAATTGTTGTTTTCTTGCTCGCTTATATTGCTAGCAATAATAAGAAGCATATTAAATTTAAACCAATTTTTATCATGCTTATTATACAGTTAATTTTAACCTATTTACTATTAAATACAGAAATCGGCCTCATACTTATTAGAATCATTTCCAGTTTGTTTACAAAGCTACTCGAGTATGCTGCTAATGGAATAAATTTCGTATTTGGTGGTCTTGCAAATAAAGGTGAAATGCCATTTTTCCTTACTGTATTATTACCAATCGTCTTTATTTCTGTTTTAATTGGTATATTACAACATTTCAAAATACTACCATTTTTCATTCGTTGGATCGGGTACTTTCTTAGTAAAATAAATGGTCTTGGGAAATTAGAATCTTACAACGCTATCGCTTCTGCCATTGTCGGCCAATCAGAAGTTTTTATTACAGTGAAAAAGCAATTAGCTCAAATTCCAAAACACCGTCTTTATACACTTTGTGCCTCCGCTATGTCAACCGTATCTATGTCTATCGTAGGTGCCTATATGACAATGATTGAACCTAAGTATGTAGTAACTGCACTCGTTCTCAATTTATTTAGCGGTTTTATTATCGTACTCATCATTAACCCTTACGACGTTAAAGATGACGAAGATATTTTAGAAATCAAAGGTGAAAAACAAAGCTTTTTTGAAATGCTTGGAGAATATATTCTTGATGGTTTTCGTGTAGCCATTGTTGTCGGCGCTATGCTCATCGGATTTGTCGCATTAATTAGTTGTATTAATGACTTGTTCCTCATTATATTCGGTATTACGTTCCAACAATTAATTGGCTACGTATTTGCACCTATCGCATTCCTTATCGGTGTACCAAGCTCTGAAATTGTAGCAGCTGGTAGCATTATGGCAACGAAGCTTGTAACGAATGAATTTGTCGCAATGATGGACCTTAGTAAAATTTCTAATAGCCTTTCTCCCCGTACAGTTGGTATTATTTCTGTTTTCCTTGTATCTTTTGCCAATTTTTCTTCCATTGGTATTATTTCAGGTGCGGTAAAAGGACTAAACGAAGAACAAGGAAACGTTGTTGCGAGGTTTGGCCTTAAATTACTATATGGAGCTACTCTCGTTAGTATTTTATCTGCAATTATCGTAAGCATTATGTTGTAATTAGGTAAAATTTTATCATTTTCTTATCCCTATCTTTTGTATACAATAACGAATAGGTGTCTTATAAAGTGAAACTTTAATCAGAGTGGGGCTATCCCCACTCTGATTATTAGCCTTCATCAATCGGGGATTTACGGGCAGTTATCTCCCACCTAACTTCATTGTATTCACTGGACTTTGAGGTGGGCGTTTTACTGCTCGTTAATACGGGATAAATAATCAAGACATCTATTTTTTATACATGTACAATCGCTTTTATTTAGCGTAAAATATTTTTTATGTGTTTGAATACACTTCTAAATGTATACACTTTGATAGTTTTAAAGGAGAAAAAATGATGAAATCCGACACGAACAACGATACGCGAGCCAAAAAAGGACGCTCAAAGAAAAAACGCCTACTTTGGTTCCTTCTTATTCCATTACTAATTGTAGCACTTGGAGCAGGAGGCTACTCCTTCCATATATACAGTAAAGCAAAGTCCGTCTTAAATAATGCTTATGCTGAACTAGGTCGAGGAGAAAAGTCCAGTAAACGTGAAAAAGCTGTTAAACCTATGACCGACAACATTTCCGTACTAATTATGGGTGTTGATGAAAGTGATATTAGGGAAAAAGATTATGGAAAAGCAACTCGAACAGATGCGTTATTACTTGCAACAATTAATAAAAACGATAAATCCGTTAAACTTGTAAGCATTCCACGTGACTCACGCGTCTACATTAAATCACGTGATAAATACGATAAAATCACACATGCGCACGTATTCGGTGGTGTAGACAGCACAATTGATACGGTAGAGAACTTTTTAGATGTTCCAGTTGATTATTATGTAAAATTCAATTTTAAATCCTTTATTAAAATTGTTGATTCTCTTGGTGGCATTACTGTGGACGTTCCAGTTGAATTCACAGAGCAAAATAGTAAAGATGAAGCAGATGCAATTCATCTAAAAAAAGGACGTCAACATTTAAATGGAGAAGAGGCACTGGCACTAGCTAGAACTCGTCACATCGATAGTGATTATATGCGTGGCCAACGACAACAGCTTGTATTAGAGGCCATTGCTGAAAAGGCACTATCTCTTAATTCCATTAATAAAATCGGTGGCCTACTAGACGCTGTCGATAAAGACTTAAAAACCAATTTAACTTTTGATGATATGATGACAATTACAAAAAATTCAA
The DNA here is from genome assembly GCF_003458115.1 of Bacillus sp. ISO11. NCBI lineage: Bacteria > Bacillati > Bacillota > Bacilli > Caryophanales > Bacillaceae > Bacillus > Bacillus sp. ISO11. The sequence continues at coordinate 120,580 of NZ_QXCO01000014.1, forward strand.
TGGATTCAAATTTAAAGATGGAAAAAATGCAAGTAGAAGGTACAGATAAATATATAGGTGGTATTTATTATTACGTGCCAAATGAAAAAAGCGTCGATACTATTTCAACTACCCTTCAAAAACATCTCGGTGTTACGAATAAAAATGAACATAAAAAATTATAATAAAAAGGCTGCTAGATCATTCTAGACAGCCTTTTTATTATATTTTTCAACATATTTTTCATACACATTGTGACAAGAAGTGACAATTATTACAGCGATGTAACATTTTTTATGAAAACATTACACACACAGTGAAAATAATAGTATACTAGTACGTACATAATGTTATTTTCATCATTTTTATACAAAAAATGTAATACATATATTTATACATAAATTTCTGGGGGGAAATAAATGAAGCTAAGTAAAATACTGATTGGTTCTGCAATTGCTGGGGGCATATTACTTTGTGTAGGCGGTGTTGGGGGATATCAATATGTATCCAAATTAAATAATCAATTAGATACTACTGCATTACCAAATACTACATTTGAAGGTATTTCTCTCGATGGAAAAAATAAGAAAGATATTCAAGCAATTATTAATCAAAGGGTAACTGAATTAGATCAAAAATCCCTTACCTACATATTCCAAAACGATAAACAAACTTACACATGGAAAGATTTAGGGGTAAATTATAAAGAGAAAGATATTATTGACAAAATCTTCAAAGAACAAGAAGGAAACGTAATGAATCGTTACAAAATGCGCAAGCAAGCTGAAAACGGTGAATTAAAACGTGACTATAAATTAACACCACAATTAAATGCAACAGCTTATGAAACCTTTATAAAAGATAAATATAATGAAACATTAAAAAATCCTGTTAATGCAGAATTAAGCATTGAAGGCTCAACAGTAAATGTTAGTCAAAGCCAAAACGGAGAAAAAATTGATAAAGGAAAACTAAACAGTTTAACAAACGAAGCTATTACTACTGGTAAATCAGATGTTACATTGCCAGTTACATTCATAAAACCAGAACGTTCTACAGAAGATATACAGAAAATGGGTATTAAAGAAGTCATTGCTGAATATTCTACCCCAATGGCTGGCCGTAACGGAAATCAATCATTTAACGTAAATAAGTCAGCTAATACTTTAAGTGGGGTTATTGTGGCACCTGATGAAACATTTAGTTTTAACGGCCGCGTTGGCGTAACTGATGCTGCACATGGTTACAAATCTGCAGCAGTATATTCACAAGGTAAAGTAATACAAAGTGCAGGCGGAGGAGTTTGCCAAGTCAGTAGTACTTTATACAGCGCAGCTTTAAGGGCTGATTTAGGAATTGTTTCTCGAAGCAATCATTCTATGCCAGTAAATTATTTACCACTTGGGCAAGATGCAGCAGTAGCAGATTATGGTCCAGATTTAAAATTTAAAAATAATACAGGCAATCATATTTATATTCAAGCATTTTCAAATGGAGGTAGTATTACTACACGCATTTTCGGTACAAATACTGGTAAAAATGTTGAAGTTTCTTCTCAAGTAATTAGTAGGACTAGTGATAAAATCACAGCGGTTACGTATAAAAAAGTGACACAAAACGGGGAAGTAATATCAAATGGACAAATTTCAAAAAGTGTATATAAAAGCGCCCCAAAAGAATAGATAATATCAACCGAATAACATAAAAAAAAAGGCGTGATTAAATCACGCCTTTTTCTTTTGCAGTAATAGTAAAAAAGTTTCAAGATGGTCTTTCGTTTCTTCTAAAGACCACATACGATTTCCTTGCTTCGCAGCTAATACACACGCCTCTTCCCACGCGTTCTTTTTCTTCATATTTATTAATTCATCACGTAATTTCAAAACAATTTCTTCGTCTTCTTGTTCAATAAACTCTTCCATCACGCTTACTATTTCATCCTCATGAATACTTAACGTACAGTACGATTTAAGAAAGTATTGTAATGTCATATACATAATGTACTCCCCCTTCTTATTTATCAGATGGATAAGAAGTAATAATCTTAAACCCTAATTCCCCTGACTTATCTCTTGCTAAAACAGTAACAGTTTTTACCAACTTGTCTTTTACACTCATATTTTTCTTTATTACCGTTTTTCCAACAGGGAATGAATGAGTTGTATTTACTACGAGACGAGCCTCTTTAGAATTTTTTAACCAATCTTGAATTTCCTTGTCATGTTGCTTCAAGCTATCTTTTACAGCTTTCGTCGCTGTTTCTTTATCATAGTATGTACTTGCGGCTGACACTTTATCTGTCTTCAAGCGATTCTTCAAATCCTCTTCTGACTTGCCTACATGTCTTTCAATCGTATGACCATTTTTAGGTGGTCCTTCCATTTCATCTAAAATATTATCACTAATTTTTTCTACCGATGTAGCTTGATTACCTGTCTGTTTCTCTGTTTTTTGTTCTTTTCCTGCACATCCACTTAAGATCAGCATTAATGCCAATAAACTACTGAAGAAAAGACTACTTATTCGTTTCATCATATCACCTCTTCCATGATTATTATCGCAACTTCACTAAAAGTCAATTTCACAACGAAAAAAGCTATCAGTTTTCATTTTTTTCATCTATTTTTCCATATTTACCCGCGCAATTTCATCAACCCTCTATTTTTCGCCTTTTATAATATATACCCCCTATATTTTATAATTATTTCCCGAATAAAATCACCAATAATATAATTATAAAACCCTTTTATAAAAAGGGTTTTATACTGTTTTTCAAAACGATTTAAAATACCCCTATTTTTATATACCTAATACCTATATAAGGTATCAGGACCCCTTCTTATCAACGTTTTTCTACATTATGTAAATTTTCCCTTGCCTATACAATCGAAATATGGTGTAATGCAAAAAAAGATAAAGGATTTTAAACAATGGCTGAAACGATTCAAAATTTCTTAACAGAATACTATTCAATCGCAATTCCACTTAGTATCTTAATTAACATCATCATTAGTCTTTTAGGTGTTATTCCTAGCATCTTTTTAACCGCCATTAATATACAGCTCTTCGGTGTAACAAATGGCACAATCATTTCGATCACAGGTGAGGCCTTAGGGGCTATTATCTCGTTTTATATTTACCGCCTGGGCCTTCAAAAGTTCACTCACGATAAAGTAAATAAGTACCCAAAGGTAGAGCGTCTTCTTTATGTAGAAGGTAGAGAGGCCTTTCTACTCGTTCTATCGTTTCGATTGATACCTTTCATCCCATCAAGTATCGTGACTTTATTTGCAGCTCTAGGGAAAATGTCATTACTCTCCTTCAGTATTGCCAGTACAATAGGTAAAATACCGGCCTTATTGATTGAAGTATATTCGGCATACCAAGTCATGAACGGAACAAATGAAGCGAAGTGGGTTGTAACAATCGCAGGCGTTATTGGATTGTTTTATTTGTGGAAAAAATGGAGAAAAAAATAAAGAAGGAGCCTATGCTCCTTCTTTATTTTTGAGGTATTTTATTACTAGCTCTTCCTTAAAGCCTTAGTTTACACCAACAGCACTAAATGATTGCTTAACTGCTGCTACTTCAGCAGAATTTGCACCATATAAGTCTGCAGCAGCTTGTACTGCACCAGCACGAGCTTGACTAAATGTAGTAGATTGCGTGAAATACTGTGTATTTGCACGGTAGTAAATCGCACCTAATTTATCTTTACCGATACCAGTTACAGTTACACCATAATGCGTACCACCATTTGCTAATAAATAAGCTTGTTTATTAATAATGCCGCTGTTTGTATGAACACCACCGTTATCACTTGAACCAGTGTAACGCTTAGAATAATGGTCTGGATCACCATACTTCGTAGGATCACTCATAGAGCGAAGTGCGTCTCCTGCTTTACCAGGTGTGTAAATATCTTCACCAATCTCCCAATCCGGGTTACGGTTATCATAGAATTCTACTAAAGTACCAAAGATATCAGAAATCGCTTCATTTAAAGCCCCAGATTCATTTTGATAAATTAGATTTGAACTATTTTCCGTAACAGCATGCGTTAACTCGTGACCAATTACATCAATTCCACCAGATAATGAAGTAAACGTTACACCATCACCATCTCCGTATACCATCTGTGATCCGTTCCAGAATGCATTGTTATAATTACTTCCGTAATGAACTGTCGATTTTAACGGTGCTCCTGCATCATTAATAGAATTTCTATTAAACGTAGCTTTATAGTAATCATATGTTTTACCTGCATAGTAATGAGCATCTACTGCTGCTGCATCATACGCTGCATTGAAAACATTATCTACATCTGCCCATAATGTTCCTGGTAATGTTGAACGGTTTTTCGCATCATATGTGAAAATCGTTGCCCCGCGTGTATTATCTTGTAAGTAGTAAGATGATCCAGATAACGTTGTATTAAGCGACTTCGTATCTCCTAATACACCTTTACCAGTTCCTACTTTATTCGTTCCTGTTACAGGCTTTACAACAGCTTTCGCATCCTGTTTAGGAGCCTCTTGCTTAACTGGTGACTTATCATCATTCGTCACATGATCAATTGTATTAAACTTATTTAATACTTTACCGCTGTCTGCCTCAATGAAATAGTAGTAGTTTCCTGGGCTTGGATCTAAGAAGTTTAGATTTACAACATATGCATATGTTGTTTCCTCACCGTTTTGATATACATATAAGTCCGCTTTTGGTTCTACTTCATATTTCGGTGTTACCCCTAAATCTTGCTGCGCGATTTCAATTGCTTTTGCGCCTTCAATCTTATTTTTATTTTTCAACTTTTCATTTTTGTCTAAATCAGGTGCAACTGTTCCAGACAATACTTTTAAAGAACCGTCTTTACTTACGTGAGCTACTTGAGTAGAACCCCATACAGGCACTCCTTCGTAAACTTGTTGCATACGTACTACTGTTGAATCAGTTACAGCATCTTTCTTCACTTGTTTCACTTTGAAAGAATCTTGTGCACTCTTTTCCCCTAGCTTGTAATCACCTTTTGCTGCGTTTAAGTAATCAAACACAACAGATTCTGCTTTCTTGCCAGTTGCTTCAGTTAGATCACCAGAAATAAACTCAGGTGACTGCACCGTCTCATTGTACTTCTTCGTAGAGAGCACATTTTTAGAATCCGCAAATGCAGAGCCTGTCCCTCCAAACGTTGTAACTGCCATTCCTGTCGCTAACACTAATGCTAAACTTTTCTTTTTCATGAACCTTCCCCCTAATAAAAATTTTTTTGAAAAAGAGTAGTTTCATATTAGCATTATGTTTCCACTATTAATATACTAAAAATTCAAATAATTTTTTTCTCAAGTTTTGTAGAATTTTGAGGAACAAATATTGAAAAACCCCTTTCCTGTTGGAAAGGGGTTTCTGTTAAGAATTTATTAATTCTACTACTTTTTCTCCTTGACCATAAATATCCGATGTCCAAGCATATTGCGGTTCCAATACCACTAATACAGCTACCAAAGCCAAAGCACCAATAATTATTTTTTTCATATTATTTTCCTCCCTTTTCTTCTAATAAATTAATTGCTAATTTATAGTAGTTATTACTTTCCTTAAATTCTAGTAATTCCTCGTGATATCCTGCTAGTTCTAAATACACCATTTTTAATTCCTTTTTATTTTCTTCGCCTCTAAAAAATGGGATTGCCTCAACTTCTAAAAATCTTTTATAAACATCTTTCGTTTCAAAGTATTTATTCTTAAGCATTGAAAGTATATATAGCATACTTTTATACTTTTCATCCCTCTTGGCAACATCTATCCCTTTATTAATCCAATCTTTCGCTTCTTCAAATTCTTTTAATTCAATACACTGCAAAGCAATCTCATACACTGCATCAATATAATTTAAATCCTCTTCCTTTTTGTACTTTAGGCATTGTAAATAATAATCTTTTGCTTTTGCATAATCTTTTAAGTTATAGTACAAAAAGCCTAAATTATTTAAAGCAATAGCTGTTATACTTTCTTTATCAGCAAAAGAATTTGCTTCCCTCAAAATATTATTATAAATAGATAGTGCTTCATTATATTGCTTTTTTTGTATATAACTCAACGCAATAAGTAACTGGCAATTTATCACATAACGGAATTTATATTCATTCTTAAATCCTTCCATTGCTACATTAGCAAAATGTAAAGTCATATGTTCAACTTCTAATTCATTATAAACAAGAGCTAAATTGAAATATATTCCATTCTCATGATAACCTTGTTCCTTTGCCATTACTTCTGTTCGAGTCAAATACTCCAATGCCTTCTTATATCTATGTTGTAAAAAATAATATAACCCTTTGCTATACGTATATAATAATTTTTGGAATGGTGAATACTTTTTGTACATCTTCTTTAAGCTCTCTAACTCTTTTTCGACAGCAGGAAAATCCCTTTTCATAATTAAATAACGTGTATACAGCAGTTTATAATAATTTATAATTTCAAAATCCAACACATGCTTCATTTCACCTTGCAACTCTTCATATATACGTTCTACTTGTTGCTTGTCTAAATGAACTAGTGCATTCAACCATTCATCCAGCTTCCCCTTCACATCTTCTTCTACATCCCTCAAATCCGTCACGGCAATTTCTAATCTTGCGCAGAGCAATTGTAGAATTTCTTCTGATGCTTCAATCTTTCCATTTTCAATCTTACTTAAGTATGAGACAGAACAAATGCCCTGACATAATTCTTCTTGTGTCATTTTTTGCTGTAGCCGTTTATAAAAGACTTGTTTGCCTATTTTTTCTAATGTTTGTTGCATTGTCCTCCTCCATTCTCATTACCCCCATTACTCTAATAATACATAAAATTTGGAGAAATATAAATTGATAAATATAAATTTTCTAAAAAATATGCATAATTTCATTTTTTTCTCTCTTGACTTCACATCAATATCTCTTCTTTGCTACGAATGGTGAAAAATTGGTATACTATAACCAAATTATGGAGGTGTTCTCGCGATGACTCATTATAAAGACGATAGTTATGCCTTACATACAGACCTATATCAAATCAACATGGCTTATACATATTGGAAAGATGGTATTCATAATCGCCGTTCTGTTTTTGATTTATATTTTCGAAAGCTTCCATTTGAGAACGGCTACGCTGTTTTTGCTGGCCTTGAGAAAATTGTAGAGTACATAGAAAATTTCAGTTTTACTGAAAGCGATATCGCTTATTTAGCAGAATTACAATTTGAAGAAGAATTCCTTCATTATTTACAAAATATGAAATTCACTGGGACGATTCGCAGTATGCAAGAAGGCGAAGTTGTATTTAATAACGAACCTTTATTACGTGTTGATGCACCACTTGGTGAAGCACAAATTATTGAGACTGCCCTCTTAAATATTGTGAATTACCAAACATTAATTGCCACAAAAGCAGCACGTATGAAACATGCTGCAAGTAATGATGAGCTTTTAGAGTTCGGCACAAGACGTGCCCATGAGTTCGATGCTGCCCTTTGGGGGACGCGTGCTGCCTTTATTGGTGGTTTCTCCTCTACAAGCAACGTTCGTGCTGGGAAACGCTTTGGGATTCCTGTAGCTGGCACACACGCTCACTCTTTCGTTCAAGCATATCGCGATGAATACGTCGCGTTTAAAAAATACGCTGAAACTCATAAAAAGTGCGTCTTTCTCGTTGATACATATGACACATTGAAATCTGGTGTTCCAAATGCGATTCGTGTTGCAAAAGAATTTGGGGATCGTATTGATTTCTATGGCATACGTCTTGATAGTGGTGATATGGCTTATTTATCGAAAAAGGCACGAAAACTATTAGATGAAGCAGGGTTTACAAATACAAAAATTATCGCTTCTAGCGATTTAGATGAATACACAATTATGCACCTTAAATCTCAAGGAGCAAAAATTGACGTATGGGGCGTTGGGACAAAATTAATTACGTCCTTTGAGCAACCTGCATTGGGGGCTGTTTACAAACTAGTTGCGATTGAAGATACTGACGGAAAATTAAATGATACGATTAAAATTTCATCTAACCCTGAAAAAATTACCACTCCAGGACTGAAACGAATTTATCGTATTATCAATCGGGTAAACGATCATGCAGAAGGCGATTATATTGCATTAGATTCTGAAGAACCTGGAAAAGAAGAGCGCTTAAAAATGTTCCATCCAGTTCACACATATATAAGTAAATTCGTAACAAACTTTGAAGCCCGTGAACTGCATAAAGATATTTTCGTTAACGGTGAAAGAACATATGAACTACCAAGTATATTAGATATTCAAAAATATAATGAACAGAGTCTCTCTCTATTTTGGGAAGAATATATGCGAACTTTAAATCCTGAAGAATACCCTGTCGATTTAAGCCAAGAGTGCTGGGATCATAAAATGAATTACATTCAAACAGTTCGAGAACAAGTCGAAAAAAACATACAAAAGTAAACAGAGAAGTTTCCCCTTCTCTGTTTTTTCAATACTATATGGATATTTGTAAAAAATATATTAAAAGAATAAGACGAATGTATTTTATTTGTAAATTTCAATATAACGCTATTTAAAAGTAAAATAATATTTGGTATTATTTTATTGAGTCAATTTCAACAAAATCACCAATAAAAAAGAGGACGCGGGTCGCGTCCTCTTTTTTATAAATCTTTCACTCTTAATACACGCATTGCATTTAACACTGCAAGTAGTGTCACACCAACATCTGAGAAAACAGCTTCCCACATTGTTGCAATACCAAAAGCACCAAGTAATAAAACGATCCCTTTTACACCTAGAGCAAAGATGATATTTTGCCACACTATACTTCTTGTACGTTTTGCAATTTTTACAGCTGTCGCAATTTTTGAAGGCTCATCAGTCATAATAACGATGTCTGCCGCTTCAATTGCTGCATCTGATCCTAAACCACCCATCGCAATACCAACGTCTGCACGGGCTAATACTGGTGTATCGTTAATACCGTCACCAACGAAGGCAATTTTTTCTTTTCCGTGCTTCGCTGCATCAATTTTTTCAATCTCTTCTACTTTTTGTTGTGGTAGTAATTCCGCACGAACTTCATCTAAGCCTAATTCTTTACCGACAGCTTCACCAACTGGTTTTGCATCACCAGTTAACATTACTGTCTTTTTAATACCTAGTTCTTTTAACTTTTGAATCGCTTGTTTCGAATCCTCTTTTACCTCATCAGAGATAACAATATAACCTGCATATCTTCCATCTACAGCAACGTGAACTAATGTACCTACTGTTTCTGGTTGCTTAAATTCAATATTTTCTTTTCTCATTAATTTTGCATTACCTGCAAAAATTTCTTTTCCTTGTACTTTTACGACTGTACCGTGACCAGAAATTTCGTTATAATCATCGATTATTTTTTCATCAATTGATTTTCCATATGCCTTTCGAATAGATTGGGCAATTGGATGGTTAGAATATACTTCAGCAAATGCCGCATACTCTAATAACTCTTCACTTGTAGTACCTTCGCTCGGTTCCATTTTTGTAACTTTGAAAACACCTTTTGTTAATGTTCCTGTTTTGTCAAAAACAATATATTTTACATCATTTAAAGCTTCTAAATAGTTACTACCTTTTACTAACACACCACTTTTAGATGCACCACCGATACCTCCAAAGAATCCAAGAGGAATGGATACAACTAACGCACATGGACAAGAGATTACTAAGAACACTAAAGCTCTATAAATCCACTCAGAGAATGTAGCTCCTTCTAAAATAAGTGGTGGAATAAACGCCATGATCGCCGCTGTAATAACTACAACTGGAGTGTAGTAACGTGCAAACTTCGTAATAAAGTTTTCCGTTGGTGCTTTTTTACTGCTTGCATTTTGAACTAAATCTAAAATTTTCGATACAGTGGATTCACCGAATTCTTTTGTAACTTCAATTGTCAACACACCATTTTGGTTCACAAAGCCACTTAATACATCATTTCCAACTTCTACTTCACGTGGTACAGATTCACCTGTTAATGCTGAAGTATCTACCATTGATGTTCCTTCAATTACTTTTCCGTCTAACGGCACTTTCTCACCTGGCTTAACGATAATATAATCGCCAATTTGTACATCTTCTGGTGATACTTGCTTCGTTTCATTTCCAACCTTTACATTCGCATAATCAGGACGAATATCCATTAATGAAGTAATTGATTTTCGGGAGCGGTTTACCGCAATACTTTGGAATAGTTCTCCTACTTGATAAAATAGCATTACTGCTACAGCTTCAGAATATTGTTGAATTGCAAAAGCTCCTACAGTTGCAATTGCCATTAAGAAGTTTTCATCAAATACTTGGCCACGAGTTATGTTTCTTATCGCTCTCCAAACGATATCTCCACCTATTAATAAATAAGCAAGGACGAATAACGGAATTGTTACCATTTGTGGTAAGCCCGCTAATGCAGCAATTGCTGTCAAAATTCCGCCGACCACTAATCTCCCTACCATCTTTTTCACATTTGCTTCACCATGATCGTGACTATGTCCGTGGTCATGACCGTTCTTCTCTTCACGAACAACTTTCACATCTGGTTCTAACTTTTGAACGACATTTGTTATATTTGCTACAGTCGCTTCTAGTTCTCTTTTATTCGCAACTTCTACTCGTAATTTCTTCGATACGAAATCAACAGTTGCTTCTGAGACAGCTGGCATTTCCTTCACTTTATTTTCAATTTTCATTGCACAGTTCGCGCAATCTAAACCTTCTAATATAAATACTTCTTTAGCAATTTTATTTTTTTGTTCTTCTTGAACTTTAATATGCGGTTCTAATTTTGTAACGAGTTGTTTTGCTTCCGTAACAACTTCGTTTTCTTTATTTTGTGCTGTTTCTAAGATCATTGTCTTTGTTGCGAAGTTTACAGAACAAGAATTTACTCCTTCTATATTCCCAACACCTTTTTCAATTTTCATTGCACAGTTCGCACAATCTAAACCTTCTAACATCAGTTTCTTTTTCACCAATGCTTCAGCCATCGTTCTCCCTCCTCGCGTTCTTTTATTCTTCTTCGTTTACGTGTTCAAACGCTTGCTCGAAGATATGAATTACGTGCTGGTCAGCTAACGAATAATAAACAACCTTTCCTTCTTTACGATTCTTCACAAGTTTCGCTTGCTTTAACACACGAAGCTGATGCGAAATAGATGATTGTGTCATTCCTAATAAATAAGCTAAATCACAAACGCACATTTCAGCTTCAAATAGCGCATGTAATATTCTCGTACGTGTACGGTCACCTAATACTTTAAATAGTTCTGCTACTTTACTTAAACTTTCATCAGTTGGAATTGTTTGTTTTACTTGCTCTACAACTTCTTCATGAATTATCGTTTGAGAACATGTCTCTTGTGGTGTTTCTACTTTATTTCCAGCCATTATAGCTCACCTCTTTAATTGAACATATGAACAATCATTCATATATCTTATACTCTTATTATATGAGTGCCCACTCATATGTGTCAATGAAATCTGAATTTTTTTTTATGAACATTCCGTTCACATTTTAATAAGTCGTATACATATTTTCCGCACTCTCTATATTCTCATACAAAAAAGGATGCACAATTCGCACACCCCTTTTTACTTACTTTTCATTTTTCACCGCATCCACAATTAAAGAAACAAATCCTAAATGATTATCCCGATTTCTATGGTCAAAACGTTTCGAACGATAAATAAATCCATCTTTCTCATTCCAATCATTATAGTGAAACTTACCATTCTCATCACAGTATTCTAAGAGCCTTACTTGAAAACCTGCTGATTCAAACATGGACGTGATTGTTTTATAGCTATGAACAATTTTATGACTTGCTGCAGGATGATCTAATGGACCAGGTCCACCTACTTGTACCCCTTGCTGATATTCTTCATCTGGAAAAAATGCATCTGGTACTGCACAACGAATATATCCATTCTCCATTAAAAACTCATAACAAATTTTTGCAGCTTCAATTCCTTCTTCATATGATAAATGCTCCCATACATGTTCTGCCAAAATTACTGATAAAGAATTAGGTTGAAATTTATCAAGCCAAGTTTCTCTCCGTAATAAATTTAATTCTTCTTCATTCGTATGTAACCAACCAGGGTTATTATTATAACCCTCTGCTCCAACAACAACTTTTGCTTCTTCCATTTCGCTCCCACCCTTTTTTCATATTCCGACAGAAAAATTCGACAAAATAATATACATTCCCTTTATTTCAACAAAAGAAAAAGCCTTGCGCGCTCCCTAGACGCACAAGGCTTACTGTGTTTATATCCCTTTAATTAGCTTGTTCTAAATTATCCTGCGAACTTCCATCGTCTTTTAAATGACTATGTTTTTTCGAATAAACAAAGTATACAACTACTCCGATTGCTAACCAAGCACCGAAGTACATCCATGTTTTTAATGGTAGGTTTACCATTAAGAATAGACAACATGCAATTGAAATAATCGGCAAGATCGGTACAAGTGGTACCATAAATCCACGTTGTAATTTTGGATGTGTTTTACGAAGAATAATAACTGACACACCAACCATCGCAAATGTTAACAACGCTCCAATATTCGCTAAATTCGACAATTCTTTCAAATCGATAAATCCAGCAATTAAAGCACTACCAATTCCTGTTAACCAAACTGTAAATGTTGGTGCTTCTGTCTTTTTATTAATTTTCGCGAAAGATTCTGGCAATAAACCGTCACGGCTCATAGCGAAGAATACACGTGTCGTTGCATAAATGTAAGCAAAAATTACTGCCATAATACCAATTACAGCTCCAATTGCGATTATACCAGCTACTTTATCTTGTCCTACAACTTCTAACACATACGCCATCGCTTCCGGTACATCTAGCTCTTTATATGAAACCATACCCGTCATAACGAGACAAACTACAACATAAATGATTGTACAAATGACTAACGAAGCGATAATACCAATCGGTAGATCACGTTGCGGATTTTTTACTTCTTCAGCAGAAGTTGCTAATGCATCAAATCCTAAGAAAGCAAAGAATACTGCTGCTCCCCCCGCGAAAACTCCACTTAAACCATACGGTGCAAATGGTATCCAGTTTTCTGGTTTCACGTAGAATACACCAACTGCAATGAATAAAACAACGATACCAATTTTAATTAATACCATTATGTTATTCACTCGTTTACTTTCTTTCGTACCTCTTGATAATAACCAAGTTATAACTAATGTAACGATAACTGCTGGTAAATTCACTATACCACCTTGAGACGGAATCGTTAGCAGTGCTTTTGGAATTTCAAGCCCTAATCCACTCACTAAGTTATGGAAGTAACCAGTCCATCCGCCAGCTACTGCGGCAGTCGTTACAACATATACGGATAGTAATGTCCATCCCATTAAATGAGCTACAAACTCACCAATTGTTGCATATGAGTATGTGTACACACTACCTGAAACAGGAAGTGTAGAAGCAACCTCTGCGTAACATAATGCTGCAAATCCACAAACGATGGCTGCAATCATGAATGAAAAAATAACTGCTGGACCAGCATCTCTTGCTGCTACTAATCCAGTTAATACTAGAACTCCTGTACCAATTATCGCACCAATCCCTAGCATTGTTAGGTCAAATGCCCCTAGCGTTTTCGTCAAAGTTTTACTTTTACTTTCCCCTAACAATTGCGTAACGGATTTCTTTTTAAATAGGTTGGCCACGATGTATGCCCCCTTTTGCCAAGAAGAGCTAAGAGATCTTCACTCTTAGCTCTTCTCATGTTGTTTTATATATTGTTCGATTTTGTTTTGTATAATGCTTCTATTAGCAAGATACTGTTTCTGCTTCTAATAATTCTTTAGCACCTTTGTACTCTACACCGTGAGCTTCTGCAACTGCTTCGAATGTTACATAGCCATCTAATGTGTTAATACCTTTTAGTAATGCAGTGTTACCTAGGCAAGCTTCTTTGTAGCCTTTGTTAGCAATTTGTACTGCATATGGTACTGTTACGTTTGTTAATGCAAGAGTTGATGTACGTGGAACCGCACCTGGCATGTTTGCAACTGCATAATGAACAACGCCGTGTTTTTCATAAGTTGGGTTATCATGAGTTGTAATACGATCAGTTGTTTCGAAAATACCACCTTGGTCAATCGCGATATCTACAACAACAGAACCTGGTTCCATTGATTTAATCATTTCTTCTGTTACAAGTTTTGGAGCTTTTGCACCTGGGATTAATACTGCACCGATTACAAGATCAGACTCTTTAACAGCTTCTGCAATATTGTAAGGATTAGACATTAAAGTTTTTACTTGGTTTCCGAAAATGTCATCTAATTGACGAAGACGTTCTGCACTTAAGTCGATGATTGTTACATCCGCACCTAGTCCAACTGCAATTTTAGCAGCATTTGTACCAGCTTGTCCACCACCGATGATTGTTACTTTACCACGTTTAACCCCTGGAACACCTGCAAGTAAGATACCTTTACCGCCTTTGTTTTTCTCAAGGAATTGTGCACCAATTTGTGCAGCCATACGACCAGCTACTTCACTCATAGGTGCAAGTAATGGTAATGAACGGTTTTCTAATTGTACTGTTTCATATGCGATAGAAACAACTTTTTTCTCGATTAAAGCTTTTGTTAATTCTGGCTCTGGAGCTAAGTGTAAGTATGTGAATAAGATTAAGCCTTCACTGAAGTGTTTGTATTCGCTTTCAATTGGTTCCTTAACTTTCATAACCATTTCCATGTTCCAAGCTTCTTCAGCTGTATCAACAATTTTTGCTCCCGCTTCAACATACTGAGCGTCTGTGAAACCAGACCCTAAACCTGCACCCTTTTGAATGAATACTTCGTGATTGTTACGAATTAAATGTACAACACCTGCTGGTGTCATTGCCACACGGTTTTCGTTGTTTTTAATTTCTGCTGGTACCCCAATACGCATAATGAAATGCCCCCTTATAATTAACAGAAAAAAGAGATTCTTTTTTCTTTTTGTAATAATTAATAACTTATGTCCTTATTCTAGCATAACTTAAAAGTTATGAAAACGCTAACATACCATTTTCCTAAAGTTTTTATATTTAGAATAGTGTAAATATATAAAACATTGATTCTATTAGGGGTTTCGTGTCATTTCATTATCTTTCACTCTATTTTTATTATACTGCTTCAAAATAAACAGCAATCATTTATTATTTGACAATAATGTAACAATGTAAGAAACCTAAGCGATAACGTATACATATACAGTTATTACTTTACTCAATACTTTAGAGATATATTCTTTTCACAAAAAAAACAGCTGCTAGCATTTAGCCAGCAGCTGGGTAACTTATAAATAACTTAGAAAATAAATCATCTGTCGTTTCAGTAATTTTATCAAACAGATCACTTTCTTCCGCTTCTTGCTCTTTTAACATCTTAATTGTTTCACGTGCATCTTCAGGGTAATCGGTTATGATACCATCTACGTTCAACTTATAATATGCCTTTAAATTTTCCATATCATTTACTGTCCATACGTAAATTGGTTTGTTTAACTTCCTTGCTTCTTTTACTAATTTCTTATTTAACATATATTCTTCTGCTACGTAAAAGTCAGCCTTCACATTCTTTAAGTTAGCTCTACTTGCATACAATATATACCCTACTTTTATATCTGGATTTGCACGCTTAAACTCTTTAATAAGTGGATAGTGTAACGTTTGAATTACACATTGCTTCTCAAATTCATTATCTTTAATCGTTTTTAAGACTTTGTTTACAAAATCTTTTTCGCCCCCATGAAGCTTCACTTCTATATTAAGTTTGATTTTGCCATTTGCTAGCTTAATGATTTCATCAAGTGTACTTATTTGTCCTGAAAGTCCATCTTGACTAAGGGTAAGTTGCCTTAACTCCGCCATCGTTAAATCTGACACATGCACATTGGCATTTGCGAGACGTTTCAGCTTCAAATCATGTATAACCGCTAGTTCACCGTCTTTCGTTTGTAATACATCTATTTCAGCGTAGTCTGCTTTTGCATCAATAGCACCTTGCACAGCTTCTTTCGTATTTTCTACGCCTTTTGATATATACCCGCGGTGCGCCATAATAATCGGTTCTTTATACGAATTTGAAATAAACGTTACAATGAAGGCAACGACCATTCCGGCAGTAATAATTCCTACAATGTATACGCCAATGAATTTCCAACGATGTTTTTGAAAAAAACATTTATCTGCTTTCGTTTTCGAATAATCTAATCCTTCTTCTAATAAAACATCCTCAACCGGTACCTTTTGTAAGTATAATCGCGTAATCGCCATAATATAAAATGGCGTCACGATAAAGCTGAATAAATACAATGTGCTCGTTAAAAATACAGAAATCGTTGATTCAGCTAATAATGCAAATGTTCCTTTCGGGTTTGTAAATTCATAAACACCCCATAGGCACAATAAATATATTCCCAAAAACACGACATATACAATTCCAATTGAAATAAAAAATCCTACTAAAAAGAATAGTACTTTAAAAAAGCTTTCCTTTACTAAAGTTGCACTTTTACGTGCTGCCACGCGAAATGGTTTTTGCTCTAAAACAACAATAGGTAGAACGAAAATCCATCGAAGATTCAAATACGCGACTACAGCAAAGAACGTGTAATAACCAACTTGTCCCATCGTTGTCTTAAACAGTTCTCCTGTAATAAAGTTAGGAATTTGAATTTGCGGGATTAATGCCGTTTCATATCCCATATTTAAAAGAGGCAACAATACGACAGCATATAAAATAAATCCTGGTAAGCAATATGTGAAAAGAGTAGGTAAATACGTTACCGTTTTATATAAAATCGGACGTAATTTCACCTTCTGTCTTTTATGAGCGAAATACGAAATAATAATAAGCACCGCAAATTCTGTAAAGATAAGAAACAGTGCTAACAATGATAAAATTACGATTGCTAAGATCCCATAAGGCGTCTTTAAAAACGCTAATAATTCATCATTTGTCGCATTTGCATAACCACCAAAATACAATAACTTATTAAAAATGATTCCAAATAGTGGAACAAACACAATCGCTGCTAATAATTTATAAGCAAGTTGAAAAGTTAATACATTCCAAAAAGCAAATTTAACTGTTTGAAAGGAATGTCCTATTACTCCTGGTATAGATAGTTTTTTACGGTGTTGCATATATTCCTCCACATTCTAAAACGATATTTGAGATGGATTCCATATTTCCAGTTCTAATCCATCTTTTTAATAATAATATATTCCGCTTAACATGAACACTCTTATACATATAATGAAAAAAGTGATGGCTACTTCCCATCACTTTTTCATTTATTCTATTTTTTCTCTAGCCCTTGTCCAAATGCTTTCAAGAAGCTAAAACCGAATGTAATAGCTCTATTGATATCTGGATCTTTTAATACTTTAAAGAAATCCATCACTTTTGTTTTTTTACCACTATTTAATTCATCTGTTGCAAATTGCAATCCTGTAACTAAACTGGACGTAATTTGCTTCGTTATTTCTGGGTCAACTGAAGATAACGCTTCTCCTGCCCCCATCATATTGTTGAGTGCATTTTTAACTGGTTCACGATTTAATTGCTCCACAGCGATTTTTGAAACATCTTCCTTCGCAGCAAGTAAACTAATCGCTGCATCTAATATACCAGCCTTCTGCAACTGTGCTAAAAGCTGCATCGTTTCTTCTACTGCTTCACGATTATTAGATAGCTCATTTAGAAGTTCATCTGCTAATTGCTGTTTCTGTTCTTCCTCTGTTACAACTTTCTTTTTAATTATAGTAATTTCTTTCGCCACTATCTCCGCCCCCTAGTCCACAAGTGATACGTATTGTTTTCTTTGCCATTTTTGCTCGATTTCAACACCGTTTTGCGGATTACGCTTTTTATCTCTCGGGTTTGAAGATGGTAACGGACGATTCCCTTTTTCACGTAATACACGCATCTTTACCATCGTTTGTTTATACGCTGGTGTACACGTATAAAGATCTGTCGCCGTTCCAGTTAAAATATTGATTGCCTCTTCATTTACCGTTGCATGCATCGGTAAATATAGCTCTTTCCCCGTTACACGATCTGTAACAAGTGCCTGTACTTTAATTTTCCCAAATGGTGATGCTAATTCTACAAGGCCACCATCTTTCACATTGCGCTCTAGGGCAAGTTCAGGCGAGATTTCAACGAACACTTCAGATACTTTAGATAAAATACCAGCCGATTTATTCGTCATATTCCCTTCGTGGAAATGTTCTAACATACGACCATTATTTAAAAGTAAATCATACTCATCTGGTGCTACAACTGGTGGTACCCATTCATCTAATGATAGACGAGCTAGTTTATCTGGGAAGTTAAATCCGTCCACATATAATAGTGGTGTATCGCTACCATCATGGCTACCCCAACATAAACTATTCCATCCTTCTAAACGATCGTATGTTGCCTGAGAATATAAAGGTGCAAGCGATGCAATTTCATCCATGATTTCACTTGGATTTTCATAATTCCAGTCCCCGCCAAGTGCACGAGCTACTTTTTGTAAAATCCACCAGTCTGGCTTTGAATCACCAAGCGGCTTCAATACTTCATATAATCTTTGAATACGGCGCTCTGTATTCGTAAATGTTCCCTCTTTTTCTAAGCTTGGTGCTGCCGGTAAAATAACATCAGCAAAACGAGCTGTTTTCGATAAGAACATATCTTGAACAACAAGGAAATCTAAATTCGCTAAAATATGTTGTACATGGTTGGCATTCGAATCTACTAAAGCCATTTCTTCACCCATAACATACATACCACGCAGTTTTCCTTCATCTGCCGCAAGTAACATTGCAATATTATTTAAGCCTGGTGCTTTCGGAATTGTAGTACCGTATGCTTTTTCAAATTTCGCACGGAGCGCATCATCTGAAACTGCTTGGTAACCTGGAAGCCAGTTTGGTAATGTTGCCATATCACAAGCGCCTTGTACGTTATTATGTCCGCGTAATGGGTATGCTCCTGCACCAGGACGACGATAGTTACCCGTAACAAGCAATAGATTTGAAATTGCTGCTGAAGTTGTACTTCCTCCAGTATTTTGAGTTACACCCATTCCCCAAAGTACACAAGTACCATCTGCTTCATATACCATACGAGCCATTTCTTTCAGATTTTCTTTCGAAATCCCCGTAATTTCTGCTGTATAATCAAGCGTATACTTTTCTACCATTTTGCTATATTCATCAAAATTCTTCACATTTTCAGCTATGAACTTTTTATCGTGCCAATCTTGATCAATAATATATTTCGTAATACCAGCGAGCCATACGTAATCAGTTCCTTGGCGCGGATGAATGAATAAATCCGCACGCTCTGCCATTTCATGTTTACGAAGGTCCGCCACAATTAATTTTTGGTCATTTAGTTTATGAGCACGTTTTACACGCGTTGCAAGTACAGGGTGTCCTTCTGTTGGATTTGCTCCAACGATAATGACAAGGCCTGCTTCCGCAATATCTTTCACTGTTCCAGCGTCCCCGCCCATACCGACAGTTTTAAATAAACCGTCTGTTGCTGGAGATTGACAATAACGGGAACAATTGTCTACATTATTCGTTCCATATATTTGACGGGCTAGTTTTTGCATAAGATAATTTTCTTCATTCGTTACTTTCGAAGAAGAAATAAATCCAAATGCATCACTTCCATATTCTGATTTAATATGCTGCATATTGGATGCAACAACTTCCAGAGCCTCTTCCCATGAAGCTTCAACAAACGTATCTCCTTGGCGAATTAATGGCTTTGTAATACGATCTTCACTGTTTACAAAATCCCATCCAAATTTGCCTTTTACACATGTGGAAATACCGTTAACCGGCGCATCTGAAACAGGCTGCACTTTCAAAATGTGGCGGTCTTTCGTCCATACTTCAAATGAACAACCTACACCACAAAATGTACAAACTGTTTTTGTTTTATTCACTTTCGTCTTACGCATCGCAGCCTCTACTTCTGAAACTGCTAAAATACTACTATATCCCGGCTCTACATCCTTTACAAAATCAATCATCGGATCTAACACATCCGGTTTCAATCCTGTCATGAATCCAGCTTCACCCAGCATTGTTTTTTCCATTAACGCATTACATGGACATACTGTTACACACTGCCCACAACTTACACAAGATGAGTCATTTATACTTACACCATTGTCCCATATAACACGTGGACGGTCTAAGCTCCAATCAATCGATATAGTTTCATTCACTTGTAAGTTTTGACATACTTCTACACACTGCCCACAAGCAATACATTGATTTGGATCATATCGATAAAATGGATGTGACATATCCACTTCACACGCACTTACTTTTGGCTCATACGGATATTTCTGTTCCTCAATTCCCATCATATGTACTGTATTATGGACTTTACAGTTACCATTATTGTTATCACAAACGGTACAATACAATAGATGATTTTCTAATATTCGATCCATTGCCTCAGTCTGTGCCTCTTTTGCACGCTGGGACTGTCTTTCGATATGCATACCGTTCTCTAATTTCGTTGAACAAGCACGCAATAACTTTCCATTTACTTCTACAATACACGTATCACAAGTTTGAATTGGATCTACTTCTGGTACATGACAAATTTGAGGATGTTCCAAATTACTCTCGTTAAATAATTGTAGTATCGTCTTTTCACCTGATGCAGAAAATTCTTTACCATCGACGGTTACACGGACTGTCTGTTCTGCCATAGTTTCCCCTCTCCTTACAACCAACTGTACAACACAATTATGAATCCGTTTTCAAAATCGCATTACTGTACATATTTTTGAAACGCTCTACCCAAATACTTTCTTATGAAGTCGATTCTAGATGTTATAAGGTATAACTACGAAAGCTTGAAAATATCACTATTCTACAGTTCTATTATATCGTACATATACAATAATAACCAAAATAATCTGTGATCTTCTTTTTAATAGGTGTTTTTATTTTTTCCATTGTTTTATGATAAATGTGGGAGAGAAATACATATAAAAGGGGAATTAAATATGGGGCCTACGCAAGAGACTTATACAATTGTACGTTATCAATCTGGTACATTTTCAAAACAACTTGATGAGATTGTTACAGAATCTCCTATTACTATTAAATTGAATGGTGAAGAATATGTAACAGTCGTATGCACACCAAATTATATTGAAGATATGGTAATTGGTTTTTTAATTTCTGAGGGGATTATTTCTTCCTATAAAGATGTTGAAGAACTATGGGTTCAAAAAGATAACGGAATTGTCCATGTAAAATCATCAAAAGTGAATCCGCTCTATCAAACTTTATATAATAAACGATACATCACTTCTTGCTGCGGAAAAGGTAGACAAGGTTTTATTTTCGTAAACGACGCAGCAAAAGCAAAAGACTTACATGATATACATGTAAAAATTACTCCTGAAGAATGCTTTCATTTAATGAATACCTTGCAACAATCTTCTACTACATTTCGCCAAACTGGCGGTGTTCACAATACCGCGCTATGTGATCGAAACAATATCCTCCTATCAAGAATGGATATTGGAAGACATAATGCATTAGATAAAATATATGGTCATTGTTTGCGTAACGATATATCCATTAAAGGAAAAATCATCGCATTTAGCGGACGTATTTCATCCGAAATTTTACTCAAAGTTTCAAAAATCGGATGTGAAATTGTTCTATCTAAATCCGCTCCAACAAAACTGGCATTGCAACTTGCCCATGATTTAGGCATTACAGTCGTAGGGTTTATTAGAAATGAATCTTGTAATATTTACACACATCCAAAACGAATTGATGGCTATCAATCCAATGTTTAAAAAATAACTCCTCAATCGAGGAGTTATTTTAGTTATAAAAATGTAACATATTAAACACTTGAATAGTTAACAAAGTTAATATATAATTTCATTACATAATTAAAACAAAACATTGTAGCATATATCTTTTCATTCTTTTACAAATTAAAAGAGAATACTAACAAAACATATACTCAATCTTATAAAAGTAATGGATTTATTTGAAATCCACCAAGGAGGTTACAACTATGGAAATTCGCTTATTAACAACAGAGGACGCAGAAATATATTTAAAAGTTTGTATGGAAGGTTTAACGAAGAATCCGGAAGCTTTTAGCTCTTCTTATGAAGATGTTCTTAAACATGAAAATCCTGTGGCTGCTATGGCTAAACGATTAAGCAATCCGGATAAGTATACTCTAGGTGTCTTCAAAGATAATGATTTAATTGGTATCGCTACTTTAGAAACAAAACCATTTATTAAACAAGAACATAAAGCAAAAATTGGCTCCGTTTTTGTTTCTCCAAAAGCACGTGGTCTCGGAGCAGGACGAGCTCTAATTAAAGCAATTATTGAAAATGCCGATAAATTACATGTAGAACAACTTATGCTCGATGTTGTAGTTGGTAACGATGGTGCAAAAAAATTATATGAGTCATTAGGTTTCCAAACTTACGGCGTACAAGAGCGTTCATTAAAACATAACGGTCAATATTGGGACGAGGAACATATGGTTCTGTTCTTAAATGATTAATACTTCAATATAAAGTGAAACTTTACTCAGTGGGTGATTTTTCCATCCCCTACTGAGTATTAGCTGAACCAATCGGGCTTTTGCGGGGTAGTTTTCCAAAAACATCTTTCTTAATAAGAAAGATGTTTTTTTGCATTACAACAATGTAATCTTCATGTCACCTTTATCGATCGTACCAATCCTTACCATTCATTATACTAAAAATATAAAGTGAAACTTTACTCAGTGGGGAACTACATCCCACGCTGATCGCATGTACTTGATATGTAGAGGAGAATGTGACATGAAACAAAACAAACTAGCTATGCTTTTAATATTTACTACAGCAATTGTAACTTCTGGGTTAGCAATTTTACCTTGGTTTATCATATAGGAATACTCCCCTAACAATGAAAAAAGCTGATTGCTTCTTAAGAAGCAATCAGCTTTTTTTA
>NZ_QXCO01000095.1:0-633 GCF_003458115.1 Bacillus sp. ISO11
CATTTGGCTTACTGGCGTTATCCTTCTAAGTGTTGCTACTTTTATAATGAACAGGCGTTTATTACTTTACATAAAAAAACAACCTGTTATTACAGATGAGAAGATTGTCCAGATTTTTGAAAAGTGTAAGCAATCTATGTCTATTCAACGGAATATCCCTCTATTTGTATCTGGAAAGGTTTCCAGTCCAACGGTTTTCGGATTTATTCGCCCCAAGTTGTTGTTATCCAGTGTACATATGAAGATTTTAAATGAACAACAACTACGATATATTTTTTATCATGAATTAGCTCATATCAAGCGAAGAGATGTTGGTGTGAATTGGCTTATGCATGGGTTACTCATTTTAAATTGGTTTAATCCCATTCTATGGTATGCCTACTCATGTATGCGGGAAGATCAAGAACTAGCATGCGATGCATTAGCTCTTACATGTATAGATTCAGAGGAACAAATTGCGTATGGACATACTATTATTAGTCTATTGGAACACTACTCAAGTTATTATCAAGTACCAAGTATAGCAAATTTTAGTAAAAACAAGAGAGCGTTAAGAAGGAGAATTCTAATGATTAAAAAATTCCAAAAAAAATCATATCGTTGGTCTGCGATAGGCGCTGTGGCAGTGATTGC